>JAUWYN010000010.1 GCA_030615805.1 Hadesarchaea archaeon
CCTATCTATCGCCGTGGCGTCGGCCAGGTAGTTCTCGCGGACCAAGGTCTTGGTCGAGTTGTCGTAGGAGAAGACGGCTACGGTATCGGAATTTATACCAACGGCTGCTATCAGCTTCGGGTCGTGGGGGCTCCAGCTCACATCCGGCGGGGCGTCTATCGCCGTGGCGTCGGCCAGGTAGTTCTCGCGGACCAAGGTCTTGGTCGAGTTGTCGTAGGAGAAGACGGCTATGGTATCGCTTTCAAATCCAACGGCTGCTATGAGCTTCGGGTCGTGGGGGCTCCAGCTCACGCCCATCGGGTAGTATATTGCCGTGGTGTCGACTAGGTAGTTCTCTCTATGTAGACTCTTATTGCCTTCAGCAAAGCATGGGGGGGAATTGAAGGCCGTCAGGCTCAGGACGAGGGCAATCGCGAGAACCGAAATCGTGATTTTCTTCCTCATCCCCTCACCCACCGCTTAATTCACTTCGACTTTCTTTTTGATTTAATAAAACTCCTTAACGTATCGGACACAATCCAGGCGTAGCACAGGTAGAGGCCGAGAAAAGAGAGGATTAGAAGTTCGCTCACAGCAACGCCCCCAGAAGCGCCCTCGGGAACTCGAAGCCCCAGGTGAAGATTGCCATCAAGATTATCGCAAAAATTATGCACATCAACTTCGCCCGCGTTTTGCTGACGATGCCCTTGCGCCTGACGAAGTCCCTCACAATCCATGTTGCGCGGAAAAACAGTCTGAACATTAAGATGTAAACCACCACCACGGCCACAATCGTGAGCTTCGCCATCGCGCCGCTGAGATCCGCCAGCGCGTTCACCCCGATCCTGTCCCAATTATAAAATCCAGCGGCCCAGCTACCGATGAAATCAACTGCTCCTGTCACTGGATCCACCGTGCCACGAAACACATCGAGCGCCAACTCGCCACCCCCGCCCAACAGCGAGCCAGCTAGGAGCAATAGGGTCAGCCACATCCACCAGCTCATTTCATCGCCGCCGTTGCCATCCCTGACGGGCCAAGCCCACGGCAATCAGCCCGACACCGAGAACCTTCGTATAGTCGTACATTGTCCAGGGCCCTGGTGGAGGTGTTGGGTCCTCGTTCATTCCTGCGAGAATTGTCATTAGGCTGAATGTCTCGTTGTACGTCGAGTAGGCATAGCCGTTCATCGAATACGTCCCGTCGCGTGGTGCCTCCCACGTTGCAATCCAATCCGAACCGCTTTGGGCTAAAGTGAGCTCGTCAGTTGCCGCACCAGATATGTAGACTTTCACAGAGATAATATAGATTTCACCAACCGTTGGAACAAATTTGAAAGTTAGACTTCTTGTCGTCAACCTTATCTCGCTTGTTGTTGTCAGAGACCCTATGTTGTTGATATAAAAGTCTCCGTCAATGTCAGCGCCCGCCACGCCATAACCAGTATGGGTTCCTTCCGGGCTGATAACGTGAAAGACGAACTTGTACATGCCGGTTGCACCCGCCGAAAACGTTGCCCTAAATTGCCCCTGTGTCGCGACAGTATCGCTCAGTGTCACATTTTCAGTCGAGTTATTTGGTCGGGTCACAATGCACCAAACAGCGCTTGCACTGTCACCTTGATCTATGTCAACAATCAGAGTGTTCATTCCCATATCCAATGTGTTTGGGTTATCTTCTGCGCCATATGGATAATGATAGTAAACACCCGGCGGTGTGGTGTCAATGTTCACAACTGCCGCAATTTCTGGGGTAAAACCTACGAGTAGCGTAGCAATTCCTGCCACCATAAGCACGACGCTTATTTTCGAGGAAACGCCCTTTTTCTTTTTCTTTGTCATTTGTTTTTTGCCTCCCTGATTTTTCTCCCAACGAGCATGATTATTTTCTACGCCTCCACAGCAAGATCCCGACGATCGCTACCAGGGCTATGGCGATTCCTGCGATGATGAGTACCCAAGGGATGGGAGATTCTCCCCTCATGATTATCTCCCCGACATCTGTGACTTGGTCTGTGATTATTGAGACAGACTGCGTATGACTCGCGTACCCCTCCTTGTCAACCCTGAGTGTGTAGCCCCCTTCCCGAATGTTTGACAAGATGAAACTGCCATCATTCGTGTAGCCCCAGCCCGCACCGCATGAAACAGTCGCCCCCCTGATTGGGACACCGTCTTCGTCCTTGACTATCCCGCGAACAGAGCCGACCCCGATATCGGGGCCATCGTTGCCAGACCATAACTTAAAGCTGACCGTTGCGGTGTCATCGAACCCGCTGTTTATCGCGATAATTTTGACTGTGCCAGATATGTTCTGGTCATACTCGCTTGGCGATGCCGTCACGTCCCAGCTCAATGTTTTGGTCTCACCCTCTGGGATGCTCACCCGCCCGGGCCCCTGGGTAATCGCGATCGTAGATGGGAGAGAAAGTTCGCCGATGAAGGTGTCTTCCGTTATGCCGACATTCTTCACTTGGACTTGAATCGTTCCATAACCACCAGCACTCCAGTCCGGTGCCACGACACTCACTATATCTGGATCGCCGTAAGGGGGCTTGTAAATCCAAGAGTCAAATACCGAGGCATCGGCCTTAATTTGGACTACCGCCGTGACCGAGGCTCCTGGCAGATTCCATATGGCGGTGTAGTTCGTTGATGTCGACTTCCAGTTCCACGCGTTCATGTTGCCCGTCCAATCTTCCTCGTCCTTCGAGACCACCTCGCTGTACAACGTTTCTGGGTCTGACGGAAACGGAACAACATTGTTTGGAACACCCTGTCTGTCCCCAAAAAGCTCTGGGGCGTACACAGAATAATAGTTTGGGACACCGCCAAGTGATAGTCCATAGCAAACATTGCGCCAGTTGGAGGTTGGATCCCACCACCCATCGTCGAGATTGTACCACGAGCCCGAAATCTGCGTTTTTAAATCCGACAGTGGAGAAATCCTCACGCTCACTGTACCCCTATCCCTATCCCACATGCTGTTGTTCGGTGAGGTCTCATGCCACCAGAAGGCCCACTTCGCTGGTGGAATAACTAGGCCGTTTATCAGCTGGCCGAACTGCCTCAATTGTATGTCGGGGGTCAACTGTATCGTCTGACCAGCATCCCATCCTTGCCTGATGCCTGCGACATAGACGGTAGGTAAAACGAGCGTTAGATCATCTTTCTTAACCTCCACCTCATAGGGGGCGTGCAACCCATCTACATGCCACATCGGATCGGCAAGCGAATAGAACGACCACACCCTGTCCATCCCCCCAATACCTTGGTCGAGATAGCAGAACGCCCACTTGCGGACTGGGCCGGAAACGTAGGGCGGACCCGCAGGTCTCAAGATAACTGAGACCGTGGACCCCATCCTAATTTCGGAGCCTGGGGGGATCCCATTTGCCGGGTCTTCGGGTATCGGAACGCTCTCGCCTTCGATTTTAAACTCTATTTCGTCCCGTTGGTCGACTGAGAGGTTTATGATCCAGTAGCCCCGCACACTCGTCCCATCCGGGGTCGACAGATCGTATTCCGATAGTTCGTAGGAGCCGATTATCATAGCAGGCTGCAAAACTATGTAGCCCGAGAGCAACACGATGCCGATCAACGCTGAAGCCATGAGAACAGCGGTGTGTTTCCTTTTCATTCCCACAACTCCGCCTTGTGTATTTCTGCCACTACAACAATGCAATGAGTTATGGCAACTGGTCCAACGATTTTGTATCCGCTTATGTCATCGACGCTTGCTACACGGTCTATCCATCCTTTTATCACAACGACATCACCGTTTTCTAGGTCATAGATTGCCGTTGGCAGACCTAAATCAAGTCCATGACAGTAAACAGCCCCACCTTCGGTCTGAACAGCAAATGGTGTTAATTCGCTGATGACATGAGCGCCGCCTAAATCCTCAAGCTCAATCCAATAGAATGTTCCCTTAATCAGCACTTCATGTTCTAGGTGGTCTTCGTATTGAGAACACTCAGAAATCTTGTCATATCGGAACTCCTTGAAGTAGTAGAGAAGACCCCCCACAACCACTAGAGCTATGACTGCGATAACAGCTACGGCACCTATTCCTTTTTTCTTAGTTTTCTTCTTCATTTTTTAACCGCCTTGATTTTCCGACCCGCGATGAGTCCATAAACGAGAACGATGGCACCAATGCCTGCAAAGGGTACCGTTAATATCGTGAACGGTCTGACTCTCGTGAACCAGAGGTCTATCTCAAACACATAGCTCACGTATGCCATCACGAGCATGATCACCCCGGCGAGCAGGAATAACGCACGAGCCATCTAGGGCACCGCCGCCGTTGAAGCCGTCTGCGATAACAGGATAAGGGTAACATTGTAAATCATGTGAACCACGGCCGCAATTATGAGGGAGAATTTCACTTTCCCACCGAGTATGGCGGGGGTCATGGAGAGCGCCGCAATGACCACGAAAATAAGCCCGAGGAAGACGAGGGTCAATGGCACGAATCCCACGGCGGCAAAATGCAAAGCGCCCAGAATGCCGCTCCCAATCAGGATCGCCACCCCCCAGTTCTTCGTTGCGGTGTACGAGAGTCTGATGAAAAGAAAATGTAAAATCCCTTCTCCGACCCCGATGAACATCAACTGGTAGACTGCGAGGCCCATCGTGGGCACCACCGAGGACAGGGCCGCAATCTGAAGGAGACTAGGGTTGACAATGATGAAGTTCACCAAAGCGAACATCACGACGGAGGAGATCACGACACCCGCGATCACGTACTTGCTGACTCTCGCGCACTCAAGCGTCAACTTGTCGAATGCGAGGATCATCGTAACAAGGCCGAAGGTAATCAGGGTGAAGTAGAAAAGCTGCGTCAGGAATAGCTGAGGGTCTGCGCCATAGCTGGCGAGCATCGTGAAGATGTACAGGCAGATGACGACCATGACTCCGATGGCCTCCGCTCTCCCCAATCCGCCCTTCGCTTTTAGTGTCATAACGGTACCTCCAACTCATCTAAAGACTCAATCACTACGAGTTCGCAGTCTTGAAAACCGTTCTCGTCCAAGAGTTTTCTCCTCTGATCGTAATATTGCTCACTCGTCAAACCCTTCTTGTCCCACGGATGATATTCTATAAAAAGTTTTTTTACGGGGCGAAAGTCGATTTTCCCGCCGTTCACTCGGATGTGGCAGTTTATACCTTCGATGGGCGTTATGTTGAACTTCTCGCAGAGGATAATCATCGCTTGCCTCTCCTCGTTAGAATCGAACGGGACATTGTTGATGTAGTACGGACGATTTCGGCGTAGAGATGTGAGTGTTATCAATGCCCCCTTTCTGCGCATCTCTCGCGCTTTTTTGGGGTATTTTCTAGCGAAAACTTTCCCGGCTTCACTTATTTTTCTTTTGGACTCTAAGGAGTGGTGTTTCCCTTTAAAGGGGTTTGGCTTACCTTTCTTAGCTTCGCTCATTTTCTCTTTTGCTTCTTCAGAATGATGCCTGCCTCTCCCCGCCAAACCGATTTTTTTCTTAGTTTCCTCCGAATGTTTGTGTCCCCGAAAATTGTGCCCCAAAACAAATTTGTTCTGATTAATGGCCTCTCGCCCACAACCGCACTCGCAATATTTTACGGGGCCCCCAGCTACCGCTAACCCGCTTCCTAGCTTCTCGTGTTCATTCCAACCCATTCTTATCTCTCCCGTAATCGTGATGGGCACCCCGATTTGTTTATCGGGGGGAGAGGTGCCCGCTTAGCGCCCTCCAGCGCCGCATCTCGAAGTCGCTTGTTTCACTATCGTCCCGCCTAAGCTACAGTCCACGTGATAGTCTTGCTCGCCGAAGTTTTTGGGCTGTCCCCGTTGAGGTCCTGTATGCTCGCCGTGAAGACCAAGGTATTCCCTGTTGCGTCACCAGATGCATCGTCTATGTCGAGCGTTATCCGATATGTTATGGTTGTCGTAGCTTGACCTTCGACATCACCGACTGTGTACCCGCTGATTATCCACTTCTCCGCTGTAACGTCGTCCTCCTCAAAGCTGTGCGAGGTGCATTCAAGATCATCGTAAGCAATGTTTTCATGTGCACCCACTACGGTAATGAGTTTCACTCTGACATCCGTAAGTACAGTGTCCTTAGCTGAGTTGTTTAGGTAGAGCCTCAGAATCACTATTTGGTCATTATCTTCAGTTATGTTTGCAGAAGCAGCTGTTTCTGCCCAGCTGAAAGTCCCGATGTTGTCCAGCGTGAAGTTCTTGCTCACGGTCTTCTCGGTGCTCTGTATCAGAGTGCTGGTCGTGTAATCGTAGATTCCAGCCAACTCCGTCTCGACCGTGTAGGTTCCCCTTGGGACTGACGTGAACTCGGCCGATCCGCCGGTGGCTGTTTTCTTGACCGTGTAACCAGGTCCCTTGAGAGTCACGACTGGGTTGAGAATCGCCCCCGATCGCTCATCGCTGAAGGTCAGAGTAACTGTGTCATATGAGTCCAGATATGGCACCACTGCCGCTGGTCTCCACTCGTGCTCCGTCGCCCAAAGTGCTATTGCTGCGATTGCAATTATGGCAACAATTCCAATGGCCATGTTCGTTGATATTTTACCTTTTGCCATCGCTTACCAACTCCTTATTTTGTCTCTCAAAGAGCGTGAATCCATTATTTTGCCTTCCTGAACCCGGTTAGGTTCATGTACTGGCTTGTGCGAGCTATGAACTCGCCAATTTCCGTGTCCTTTATCCCCCTGTACCCCACCCGATTTCCCGAAAAAGGTTCCCTAGTCGTAAAGGTGAGACTTCCGTTTACATTCCTGATTGAGCCTTTCTCCCTCTTGACCCTCAGCTTTTTCTCGTCTCCATGATACGTGTTCTCCAGCCAGAGATAATACTCAACCAGCGATTTGAAATATTCCCGGTCATCGATGCTCCAATCTGGGCCATCGACATCAGGAAATTCGTAGCCATCCGCTATTGTCGTCACTTTCAATCCCCTCTTACTTCGAAGGACGTGCAGTGGAACTCCGGCATCCTAAACCCGAAAATATCCTTCACCATCGATAACCCCAACTCGTCCGCCACTTCATGAATAGGGAGAACAAGAAGCCTGAAACTCCCAGCCCCACCACCACGGTCAGCCCCGTCAGGTCTATGGGCGCCGCGGGTGTCGTTGTCGCTGTTGGCACGACCTGCATCTGCGACTGCATCCACAGCTTCAACTGTTCAACTATGTCCGATACGTCAGATCCCCCGACCGTGGTCTTCATGAGTGAAATGCTGTCGTCAGTTTCAATGATGACGACGACATCATCTCCCTCCACGCTTTCAACCTTCACCGTCAGCCCCCAGATCGTCTGCGATCCGCGTGACTGACCGACACCTAGCGATACTTTTTCGTCGGGGGTTGGCGTTCTTGAGATCGTGGGCAACCTGCCACCGCTCCAGAATAAAAAGGTCGGGTTCATTGTCTCGCCGAAGACGTAAGCCATCGCGCCGTTCACCCCGTTGGCGTCGGAGAACAGCAGGACATCGCCGCTCTCGAGCGTGTACCTCAGTTCCGCGACCGGCGCTGGCTCATCCTCGTCATCCTCCACGGGTGCTTGTTCGCCCTCAAGAACCACATGGGTGGTTCCGATTTCGATTATCGTGAGGCTGCCGATTGTGTCGCCCTCGACTAGGATACTGCTCTCGGCACCGTCGAAGTAGATCTTACAGCTCTGCCCCCCGACGAGCTCCGTAATCGTGTAGTCCTCGCCGTCGTGTGTTGCCGTGTCCCCTGGCGCGAGGGTATATGTAGAGACTTGGGCGGAAACAGATGGTGCCGCCATCATGGTAAAAACGAGGAGTAGGGGCAAGGTAATAGCAATTAATTTCTTCGTGCCATCACCGTCCAATTCTCTTTGCAACGAATGCAGTGAGAACACCGACAACCACACCCGCGAAAATCCAGCCCAACAAAACGCCGAGAGGAACTGTTCCGAAAATCAAGTGGTCAAATATTCCATACCATGACGCTGATAGTCCGGCAATTTTGTATTCCCACAAGCTATTGCCTGTCAACCAGTTGACCAGCTCTATAACGAGCCCTGCGAGGAAGACGAACACTGTGGAGAGAACAACAACTTCCCACGAGGTTATTTTCTTTGGCATTTTATCCACCTACATAATCAAAAGCGCGAACACGATGAAAACGGAAAGGATGACAGCCACAAACGACAAAATGATGAGCTGTACGGTTGTCTTTGCCCTACCAGCCCCTATCCCCGCTATTGTTCCAGCCCCCATCAAGGGCATGAGTATGAGGAACGCCTGTGATTGAGTTCCTCCTTCTCCCGCCGTCGCCTGCGCGAGAGCCGCCTCGCCGGTGACAGCATGCGATGTGGGGGGAAAGAATGACATGAAGATGGGGCAAACGATGAGCAGCAAAAGTATCGCGAAAAAGCTGGAAAGGAGATGTAGAAGCTTGATTTTTTTCTTTACCCCAGGTATGTTTGCGATGAAGTAGACGACAGCGGCCGATATGATGACATACGCCATCATCTGGAAAACGGGGGAAATGGCGATTAGAATGACGGTTATAATACCAAATACGCCGAGAATTGCGAGGATAACTAAGGTTCCAGTAGTGATGAGGGGAGGCACCATCGACGCGCTCGGCTCGGCCTTTGTCGTCACAGCACCGCCACCATCGAGTTCAGAGTGACGGCGAACGTGGCAACTCCCCGCAGACCTTCAGACATTTGCTCATTTTACCGTGTTCGAACCGATTTCGACGTTATATAAAGGTGACATTGCCTTGGGCGTTGCAAAATAATTCGTCATCTGCCGATAGAAAAATTATTTTTAGTTAGTGTAGGACTGCTACTTTGGCGCTAGAACTCCTTAATCCTGTCCCCACCTTCTCCCCTCCCGACGCGAAAATGAGCTCACAGAGGCTTGTTACATCGGGGGCGCTCTCCGCAATCGCCCACCCAGAACTAGTCTGCCTCGTTAGCCCCCACCTCGCCATTCTTCGTAGGAGCTGCGTGATCTGCTGCCGGCTCACACCGCCAACATGCCACCACTTGCCCCTCCAGCGCTCGTTCGCAATGAGGCAATTGATTTGGTGGACTTCCAACGGCTTCGGAGCTCGGCGTAGAATCTCGAAAATTCTCGCCATTAGGGTGATCTGACTGAGATTCATCGTCCCCCCCCGAAGTGCCGTTTGATCTGATTGAACTCCTGATTTTTCATTTTATTTTGCCTTCTAATCTTTGATGATATGATGGACTGCCATTGACACCAAAATGAAGAACGATGCCATACAAATCAATAATCCGAGATGATATGCAAAATAAGGTTCTATATTACCAAACATGCCAATCATCTCTGCTGAGTAACCGCTATGTTCGGATGTTATTACGGAAACTGCCGTATCTACAATCCACAGTCCTATTACAAATAAAACACAAAGAGCGCAAACAATTACGGCCTTATCCGAAGTTTTTATTTTCATCTTACTCACCAATATCATTTTAATCTATTATCCCCTAGCCTCCCTCTGGCGCGTGGGGGCGCGGTCGTCACAGTTCCACCAACCGCCCCGAGCGCCTTGTGATGGATCGGAGTAGGAGTTGCAACACGACTTGCACATTGATGGGATGTCCTTTTGGGAACCCCGATTCCGTCAGTCGCCGTCTGATTGCAGCACGAGCGGCTGATCCAGCACTCAAGGCGACAGAGTGGATTATCTGGGTTGTAGTTCCCGTAGCAAGAAGGTAGACCGCTCGGCTTGGACAGGGGGGCGGCGGTCATGGGCGCGGGGCCTCCAATCGAATGGGTATTTTTGTTACTCCGCGTCCTCTGCCAACGCTACCCACCAAATCGAGGAATTTTGCTATCTCTGCTTGGCGGTATATTCCTAGTCTCCAAATATCTGAATATCCGGGGGCCTCTGGGTGTTTGTAAATGCCCGAAATTTCAACCTTAAATTCTTTAAGAATCTCGGCAATAAGTTGCAATAACTCTAAATTTGGGTTGGTTAGATTTATTGTGTGTCGTGCGTGTGTAAGGCACCCCTCAGATTGGTAAAATCCCCGTAAAAACAGGCGCTTGTTTTCGTTGCTCATAGAAGCCAGAGAACTTTTAACATTTTGTTTCATCCCTTTTAGTTTTAGATAGAGGACTTTGTCATTAACGCGACACCTCCAAGTTCTCAGAAAACGTGGTCGATCTCTAGCTTGGGCGAATTTAAAGTTCAGTTTTTTAATCCGTTCCCTTTTATGAAATTGGACTTTGTTTTCCGTGTGTTTTTGGAGAACTTCCTTAAATTCTTCGGCAAACGTTTTATCTTTTACTTCGAGTGCCGTTCTGTAATGGTTGGTGCTTTTATTCCATTTTGGTTTGCCATGATATTCAGTTAAATACCCGTCTCCGCAAATTACGCCGAGCAAGTATCCTATTTCATTCGCCATCTTTAACCCCCCTCCCGCGGCTTTTTCTTAATCACCTTTTCAAAGTGTGCTATCACCGATTCTACACCTTGCATGAAAAACTCGTGGCAAATGGACTTCCAATCGATGTTAGATTCCTTTGGCATTGAAAGGTTGTGTGCTCCTCTAACATTCCAATTCCTTTCAAATATTTCTTCTAATTCTTGCATAACCTCACCCATCATCCACCCTCCCGCGCCCTCTCTGGCTCCCCGTAGAGGTGGTCGCCGAGATCCGTGAAGAAGTCCCAATGTTTCAGCATATCCTCGGCAATCCGCTGGGCTAGAAGCGGGGGGACCGCCTCGCCGATTTGAGTAGATTGCCAAGAAAGCGAGCCAATGAACTTATAGCTATCCGGAAATGATTGGGGGCGAGCTCTCTCCCGAACCGTTGTCCTGCGGAAGAAGACCTTTCTCAATTTGTGGTGTCCTCGAGGCCAGAGGCGGGGGTCGGATTGAACTGTGGTGGCCGGGCTGTCCCAGTTGACATCCGGCACGACATAACGGCCCATGCGCCCGCCCGATAGCCTGTGGTCGCACCTCCATAGGGTTGTCACTGTCTTGGAAGGTTTATCTGGATCAAGCGGCACCGACTCATAGTCCGGGTTGAACTCCTCTCCTGCCACTGGGATAACGATGTTCTTCTCAGTAGATGCCGCCTCGGAAGCCATTATCGTCCTGCTGGGTTTATCAATGGGGTCGGGGGCACTTTTGAGTCCTATCCTTTTCCTGTGCTCGTTTATTTTGCCCATTTGCCTTGACGTCAGCGGTCTGCCGCCACCAGTATCCATAACCAAATCCCAGATGGCATCTCTAACGGTTACCCACGGCTTCAAGACTCGCCCGTCAAGCGTCCTCTGAGGTTGTGGTCCATTGTTGTGTGTCGGGAGTGGTATTGGATAATTGCCGGCGAAACATCGCTTGCGAGTCTGTGGAACTCCATACTCGACAGCGTTCAGGGTCTTGATGGTGGGAATCCAATTAGGCAAGTGCCTCTTGACCCCAGGTACATTCTCCATGACCCAGAAGTGGGGTTTTTTCGCTTTCACGGTGTCGAGCATCCAGTTGACGAGGACCATGCCTTTCTCCGGGTCTCTGTTCACGTTGGCCGTGCTGAAGTCTTGGCATGGGGGTGAGCCTATTATCACATCGGCGTCTGGCAACTCGCTCGGGTCTATGGTTAGGACATCGCGCTCCCACACCTCCGTGCCCGGATGGTTTGCGCGATAGGCAGCAAGCATTCTCGGTTCGTTGTCGATGGCAAGTATTATCTTGAATCCCGCGCGCCTGAAGCCCTCGGAAAATCCTCCAGCTCCAGGGAAGAAGTCCATACCGGTCTGCATCGTTCAATCCTCCTCCCGCGCGGGGTCGTCGGGCTCGCGGATGATGGAATACGTGCCTTTTTCCCACTCGTAGGCGATCCAACCCAGCTCACATAGTTGATCTTGATAGCCCTGGATGGTGCGGGGGTCCTTGAAACCCAACGTAGTCCTGATGGCCGTGCCGAACTCCTTTTTGGAGAAGCCCTGGTTGTCCTTCGCGCTTTTCAGGCGCCGGAACACGGCCAAGCAGCGCTTGTATGTGGGGGAATTGGGGGAAATTTGAATGGATGTGTGTGTGTGTGCGTGGAACATGTGGTTGCTGACGTGGTTTTCCATCGCCTGCGCGAGTTCGTCGCCCAAAACTCCCCGCCACTTGCCCCATTTGACGAAAACGGCCCGCTTGAAGGTTTCCACGGCCTCCTTGGGGACCGACCAACCGAGCTGCTTCCTGCTCTTAGGCATGGAAAAGCACCCCGTTGTTGTAGTTGTATTTGTAGTTGAGTAGTTGAGTAGTGTAGTAGTGTAGTAGAGTAGCCAACTGCAACAATACGAACGTGAAATTGCAGTAGTGTAGCCAACTACATGAAAAGGAGTTCGAATCTGTCTCCTTTCGCCATTTTTCGCGTTCTATGCGAGGTGGATTAGCACCTTGCACACACACACATTTGTTGCATTTTGTTAGAGTGTTTTTAAATCGAAATCCTTGGGCAAGTTGCACCAAGTGTTTAATTCTGGATGTTCTATTGCTTTTCGGTGATAAACATACCTTTTCGTCCGGTCCTTGTTGTAGGCTGTTGTCGTATGCATTTGGGGGAGTCCAGGTTTCCCGCAACGGGGGCAAATAACCCGCGGGGCCGACTTGGATCGTGGTTTTTTGTAGTTCGTCTTTCGGTGGCATTTTAAGCATTGTACTTCTAAATGAAGTGAATCGATGTGATGTAGTTCTAATTCGTCGGCTGGCTTCCTCTGCCCACATTTTTGGCAAGTGTAGTTGGTTGCTTCCAAAGCCTTTATTCTCCAGTAATTGCGCGCCATCATTTAATTTTGTGTGTATGTTACTTATAAATGTTTCCACACAAATCATGTCTTTTCCCCCAATCCATCCGCCGGGTAGAGTCCCCTCAGCTTCGGCCCCGTCACGCGGGTGCGCTCTAGCGGCACGATCCACACCTTGTAGGAGCAGCTCTGGCATTCCTGCCTTATTCGGCCCTGGATATGGCGCTCCATCATCTCGGAGCCGCAGCGCGGGCATCGAGGGGGCTTGGTCACGTATCCACCCCTTCAATAGTTCCGTAGACTTTCCACCCCTCTCGCCGCTTTCCTGCGAAATAGTCGAGTTTTCTCCCGATGCACAACGAATCAACAAGTTGGTAAAACTCATCTGGTTTCTTGCTATGCCCCTGCGTTGGTGCGATGAGCGCAGTGGTTTGATTTGTTAGTTTAATAACAGGATTTCCTTTAATAGCAAGAATGCAATGTTCCGTTTTCCCCCTTAACCAACTCCCAATCCCAATTTTATTCTTAACCCATGTAAGAATTGTTTTAGCCTCAAACCCCCACTTTTCAATAATATGCAAAGCATCATGCAAGTTTTCCAACTGCTCTAGCTTCTTCTCGATGAATTGTTTGAATCGGATGGCCTGTCTTTTCTTTTCCTTAACTAGCACTTTGGCATCAAACACGGCTTCCCATTGCTTTTCTTGATCGGGATACGAATATGCCACTCTATTACAGAAGGCAGAAATCGCACGGCATTTAGGACACTCTTGGGCCTGTTCTATTTCAATCAAAATCAATTTGTCGCGCTCTTTGATTTTAGGATTGTAAATTCGTTTTCCCCCGCCTACTTTGGCAATGAGGCGAAACACGGTTGGATGATAATGAGACTGCCACCGCGATGGGCGCGCGTAAATAACTTTTTCCTCACTCAGACGAACTCCCCCATCCGCGTCTGCCCCACCGCGTCCCTCACGACCTCGCGGCTCGATGGGAACCACTTGACCTTCCGCGATCCATGTAGTGGGTACGCCCTGCCCTCGCGCTCCAAGATGCGGTAGGCGCTCCTCACCTTGCAGACGTTCTCCCGCGTCGGCCTCATCCCCAGGGCGCGGAGGGTCTGCCCCACGTTGAACCCGTACCATCCGTAGCCGTTGTGTTCCGCGTGGGTGGCCCTCGCTATCAGCAGGTTCAAGATGCGATGGTCCAAAAGGTCGGCTCCCGGTGGAAAGTCGGCTACCATCAACAATCCTCCTTTAAATCCTCAGATATTATCGCAGCAGTTAGGAAAATCGCAGCAACCAAAGCTACGCCGAAGAAAACCCACACGCTGATAAAGAACCCCCCAGCCACAAATGCCAAAATGAAAAGCATAACACCAATTAGCCCGAGCTTCACAGCATCTGATGCCTTTTTGAGTTGGGTAATCGCATCGTGTAGCCATATTATTAGTACAAGTCCACAAAATATCGGAAAGCCGAATACAAACACCGTTGCCATTCCTAGCGCCCGCAACTTGCGATGCTTGGTTTTCCGCTTGCGCTTTCTCGTTCTAGGCTTGCTTGACCCTCCGTTCCTTTTCACGCGAAGACCTCCAGCGGCCGCGCTACCCGCGATAACCACTGTAAAACCCTTACATTGTGCCAGCCCCACGTCCTGATTAGCCACACCTTCTTTCGCGCGAAAACTTTGTTGAAACGAGGCATCCTCCGATCTAACCATAATATATTATCCGTCCATTTTGCCATGAAATCGCTGATGATGTTTTCCTTCTCCACGTTCCCCGCGAACTGTTGTGAACTGAAACCCCCCGGCCGGCCCATCCTCTTTGCTTGCTCATCGCAGTAATCAGGATCACCGATAACCCATTTCCACGGCCGGCGAGATTCCGCCGATTTTAAAAACTCGAAAGCATCCACCTTGTGGGTCGCGTTGGAGTTCGGGTTAATATCCACCCTAACATCTCCGATTTCGGAACCCCCTGAAAATAGATGCAAAACTGGTCTATCCGCGCCGATTAACTTGGTGATTATTTTCTCAACTTGGGGCGGGAATGCTCCAGGATACTGGCCGGCGCGAACCGAACCGAAAATTATCTCCGCTTGATTAACGGCGCTCATACCCCGCCCGCCCCCCCGATCCTCTCCAGCAGCTCCCGCTTCCGTTCCGCCGCCCCATCCAGCGACTCGATGAAGTCCTTGGGCCACTTCAGGCTGTGATACTCGCTAGCAAGGCGCTCAAGCTGGGAGGTCATGCCGATGCCCCCTGTTTTTTGAAAACTTGCAGGCACCTAATCCGCATTCTCGGCCCCGTTGTGACCCCGATCATGTGGGTTCGTTTCCCGTCCTTCGGGGCTAGGTAGATGAGCTGGTGGAGGATCGCCAACCTTTTGCAGACCCGCCAAATCTCCCGATACTCTGGCATGTAGAGCTTGTCGTATGGTGGATCCCAAAAGCCGAACTCGAATTGGTTATCGCGGAATATCCCGAGATCCCGCCAGTCGAGGCAATGGGTAGGGTTCATGGTGGGGTTCTTGTCAACGGTTATGATGTCGCTCGGAATGCCGTCGGTCTTTCCGAAGCAGATGTCGGGCTTGTCCACATTCTCGATCAATCTATGAAGGATTTGGTTGCAACCCCAACGGCGGGTCATCTGTCTCATGCAGGGCCAGAAGTCGAACTTGACCCTCCCGCTCGCCTTTTTGATGGATTGAATATCAACTTTTGGATCCGATGGCAGAAGTTGGGTTTCTTGACACGGGATCCGATGCAAGTATAACTTATCATGTTTTTGTATACCAGCACTAACTTCTGGGTCGATGCCGAAGTTCACGAGTTGGTTATGTTTCCGGCACTTGGCCCGAAACTCCCTCAATTCCTCCGCCGTCCACCGCTCCGGCGTGGCGTGTCTGTACCCGCCGTCATAACAGCAATCGCCGACCTTCACGTTCCAGATCTTCATGAGATCTAGCTTGAGGTCGCACTCGGTTTTCGGGATCTCCCAGTTCACGATGACAAAAACCATGATGTCTTTCGTCTTGTACCCCGTCTTGGTCAACTGTGTGATGGCGTCCTTGATCTTGTACTGTTCTTTTATCGAGTAATCCCAAGCGATACGGGGCTTGATGAAACGCGCCCTTTTCAGTTCATCCGCGATCTCTTGCGTCAAAAGGCGATAGTCGAAGCCGCAAATTTCCTCGTAGCGGACGACCTTGCCGTTCACCTTGATTTTTCCGAGTTCTCTAATTCGCTCTAGGATGTTCGGCTGATAGAGAAAGTTCATGTCGAGGATCTCAACGTAGTTGCGCTCTATCTTCGGGATCGGGAAGACCTCAAGCTCGGTGGGCTCGTAGCAAAAGGGGCAGTCGTTGGGACACCCCCGCGAGGTCTCTATCCTCTGCCGATCGTCCTTGACGGCGACGTACTGCGGCTTGCCCCAAGTCGTCCTCGGGATCACGCCAGTCGGTTTGAACACAACTTGCTTGATGTCGCCGCGCCCCATCCTACCCACCTGCCCCTTTGAATGGATTCCAAACTGCCGTTGCGATGATAACTCCGAAAATCACGACCAGAACGGCAGCGAGTGGATTCTTTTCTAATACGAAATGAACCATACCGGATAATGTCGAACCTATGACGAATGCCCAAATAAATAGCCGCCCGCCGCTCATCCGCGCCCGGCCCCCTTACTTCTCCAATTTCTCCCGCAGTCCACCAAGCCACGCTTTTTTAGCCAGCGTTTGTATCGCCACCTATTGCAAGCCCAATAAAGAACGGCAAGCATCAAGCCGTAGATTACCCCGATTGTAAAGTCAACGTCATTCATCCCCCATCACCACCCGCTCAGGCCCGAGGCCCCCTCTCCTTTTTAATCGGAGACACACAGCGCAAGATATTTTTTCATTTGTTGCGTCCCAATCCACAGCGTAGTTACTGCAAAAAGTGACCGCGTAAGGCTTGCCGTCGTTTGCGATGCCTTCAAATTGTATTCCATGAACTTTGACTAGTCGTCCCCCCCAAGAACGCGGCTTAACTTTCTTGATTGTTTCTTTCTTAGCCATCCCTACCACCCGCTCAAACTCGAACAGTTCTCCTTTTTCTCGGGCGGGCACCCCTGGCACTCCGCTATCGGCACGGTCCGGCGGCGGTAGGGGCAGAATATGGTGTGGACTTCGAGTGTCGCGCTCACCGTTCAGCCCCCCTCCTCGCCTATCTTCCAGTTGGCTTCAACCTTCCTTGAAATGCGCCAGCCGAAAACGACTAACGCCACCGCTAATACCAAGATAACTACATACTCAATAGTTTCCATCTCACTCAACCCTCGTTTTCCGCGAGCGCTTTTCAGCAGAAAAGGGCTCCTCGCCTTCGAGAACCCTGCGGAGTTCTTTTGAGATTTCGCAACCAAGACAGTATTTCAGCTGTTTTCCTTTCTCATCGAAATCGTGATGTTCTAATTTTTTAATGTGCCCCCTCAGCCCCGCCTCGAGGGAGTTGATTAGTTCTAATGCTAGCCGTAATCCTAACTTGACATCCTGAGGGCCGTCTGTTTTTAATAAACCCTCGATTATCCGCTCGAGGTCCCCAAAGGACTTCACCTGCGGTTCAGCTTTGATGCTTTTGATTTCGACTTTGCCATTCATATCCGATGCCACCCCTTTCTGCGCTCTATGAAATGCCAATAGGGATAGATGCACGACACCTCGCCCCTCACCGCGCCCCCTCCTTGTGTTTTGTTGAGAGATACACGAAAGCAGCCAAGTTTATGATGTCGAAAAGTTCTTCTGGTTCTCTCGATTCGAGCCATTCGTGAAATTCATCGTTCAACCTTTTTTTGAGATGCTTTAGCGGGAAATCAATCCAAGGAGTAGCTGTGTTCCCTTCCACATTCGTTCTGATGGCCGCTTTCATCTTCGCCAATTTGAACACTTCATCGAGTTCTTCCATCACCATAATTCATCTCCCCCTCCAGCACTCCCTGCACACGTTCTCCGCGTTGATCCGCCCGAACTCCTTGCAGCGGTAGCAGGGGCCGATTCCATCAGAAACAAAACGCTTTCTCCGCATCGTAGCAACCTCACATTATTGGCAACGCCTTATCGATTTGCAAAACCCATCGCAAAGCGGCCAAAAGCCCTTTTCTATATTCTATTTCGCTCTCCTTCGCCGTGTGGCTTCCGACCGAATAGCCATGGAGTGATGTTATCTCCACGAGCATCTTGGTTATCTCATCTTGTCTTCGCAACGCGTTCACCCCCGTTTTTCCTCCATCGTCTGCCTGATTTTACGGAGTTCGGTTTCAATCGCCCGACGTGCCATCGTGTTGAAATAAATCGCTCGCTGCAACGGGCTCATGTTTTCTAGGGCTTCTTGTTCCCTCAGCTTCTCCGCGATCTCGCTCATATCTTCCACCTCATTCTTCGGGATACTTCAGCACAATCCGTACCCGTTCACATTTTTTGTCTAGCGTGTGTACCTTGGGACGTGTTGTGTAACATCTCCCCGATACACGGATTCTTTCCTCCACACGCATCGGTTTTTCAGAGGTGTTTATCACCAAATGGTCATCGAACAATTCTATGGACGCCATGCGAGTTCCCAAAAACCCCCTACCGTGCCTTATTGTTATTTCGTCGTCGCTGACTTTTCTAATTCTGACTCGCCGTGTTGTCGGTCTGGGTTCCAACTTTAATTTTATTTCCTTTCCGAACACCACAACCACCTCCTAGATCTCCCACCTGCTGTTCTTCCCCTCGCTCACGTACCTCGCGTCGAACTGCTTGAGCTTGTCAGCGATCTTGCCGAAGTCGTTGCGCAGGTAAAATTTCGGCTTCACCACGATTACGCCGTTCGCCCCCGCCTGGCTGAACTCCACGAGCTTGGCGTGCTCACCCAGCGCCACCTCGACCTCCGTGAGCGACGGGTGCTTGGGCTTCTCGGGCTCAACTTCCTCTACCGTTGCGACTTTGCTGAGGTTCAACTCGTTCCCGCACCAAGGACATTTTAATCCCATCTTACCCCTCCGCTGGTTTTTTAATCAACATCCGTCTCAACGATTATCTCGGCCTTGTTGAGATAGAGCGTCTTTATCTCCTGTTTCGTTAATTTGAAATGCCGGACAATTCGCAATCGTACCTTGTCTATTGCGTGTTGGTACGTGTCGGCTTCAGTTGTCAATGTCCCTAGAGGTCCGCTCTCAATGGAAAACTCAACTTCCCATATTTTCATTCAATACACCCCCGTTTTTTCGGTCGAGCGCGAAGCTTTTGTTTTAAAAATTTTATCGCACAACTTGGAGAACATAAATAATAGTCTTTACTTTCGTATGTTGTCACTTCGTGTCCATCTTCAATTTTGATGTACCAATTTTTGACGTAGGTTATTTCAAAGTGATTTTCTCTCTGCTTTATCACCCGTCCGCAATATTCACAAAATCGCTTACCCATCAGCCCTCACCTTTTTCGGCCTCGGTCGGGCGCGATTTGATAACTTCTGCCACTTTTTTGCGTGCATCTTTGGCTTGTTGGCTATTGCTTGACTTGACACAGTTTTTACATAGCTTATTTACGAAGTGAAATCCGAAGATGTCGAGAGGGCCCGGATTTTCATGAATGACATTTCCACACTCGGTACAAATTAGAGGTTCGGCCACCTCACCGCCCCCCTCGCTCAATCTCTAACTTTTTTACTCTCTTTTCAAGATTGATAACTCGACTATGCCAAAGTCTACTTCCTTTCTCCACAAATATCGACATTATACTTAATGCTTCAAAGATGTCTTTGGCTCCATGTTTCATGGCAAGTTCAAATATATCAGAAGACCAGACTCTTTTCTTCTTTTTTCGTCTGAGCTCTTTTCCAACTTTTTTAACTATGTCAATAATCCTATAATCTTTTTTAGCCATCTTCACTCAGCCCCCTCGTCCAGCGCATTTAGAGCAAAGATATTCAGTCTTCCCTGTGTCTGGATTTCCAACTTTAATCAACAAATCGGCTGGGCAACCGCAACCATCGCATTTTTGAGGGGTTATTGTTTTTGCCCCCTCACCCATAGTACAAATTTTTCTCACGCGTAGGCCTCCAATGGGCTCTCGACTTGGCTCAACCGTTTTCGCGCCATCTCGCAAGTTCTAGTCGAGTGGTCGCCCATCAACTCACTCTCAATTTTTTTCTAAGCGCATCGTTAACAAAGCAATTATCCGTAATAACAATCCCATCAACTGGCAAATCAATCTCCGATGCTTGCCGCATTACAAATTTTTTATTCTTTCTATTCAGAATTACTGAGAGAGCAGATAATCCATCCGTGGACTCTTGCCGATAAACGACTAGCCCCTCTTTTCCTCTGAGTCTATCGTGAAGCAGCCTGTGCTTGTCGAGTGTTTCTTCGTAATCTGGGAAACTTGGATTAGCACACACGAACTCAATTTCCTCAAATTCCTTGCGCTCAGACCTCATTTCCCATCACCTTAGTATCCTTGACATTTCCTCTCGCATCTTTCGGCTTGCCGTTGGGTGTCATATTTCTCCCCGCAGTAGCCACAAATCCAAGCCGTGTATTTATGAACCATTATTCATCACCTTGAGGCGCGGGGGCCGGATCGCTTGAGCAGGTGTTGGAGGCCTGACAAAAGGACCGTGCGACCCGATTCCCGCTTCGCCCACTCATCGTCATGGCTTGGACCTCCGCTTATCGCTTGCTTGCCACTTCTTGCGGAGTTCTCGTTGCGCTTTTCGTGGAGAATGCAGATCCTCATTCAGTCTCGAGTAGTATGTGCGGACAAGTCCAACATGAAGTAAATCGGCCCGAAACGAGAACCAAACCACAGACGCAACGAAAAGGGCTAAGAACACTGACGCTAACCCGATTGCAAAAGCTTGATTCCAAGTTGGCACCTCATTTACACCAGCGCTTTTGAATGCGGTGATTGCCCAACTCGAGAACCACACCATCCCCGCAATCGGCCACTTTAGGACGCGAAACGCGAATTTATCCTGCTCGGTTACTAACAACTTCATGTTTTTACCCCCGCTTCGCTTTTCTCCCGCCGACCCGACACCCCCACTTTAGCCGACTCTCTAGATGTCGGTGGGTTTTGCGGCCAGCTAGCCGAGCCAGCGGGAGCTTGACCCTTGAGCATGAGGAGGCGAGAAGGAATGCCCTGGCACACGGTCGCTAGATTACATTGGTGGCATCTCAGGTGTCCGGGCGGAGGGCAGCGCGTGGGGGGCTTAGACGTCGGCTTTGCAAGCCGAAGGTCCCGGGTTCGAATCCCGGCAGGTCCACT
>JAUWYN010000041.1 GCA_030615805.1 Hadesarchaea archaeon
AATGTAGACCTTCTTTTGGTCCTCGACGTACCCGGCGCCATCTGTCACGAAGGGTTCAAGGGCCACCACATCGCCGACGCTCAGCTTCTGCCCCGTCTCCTCCTTCACGTTCGGCACCGTCAGGCCCGCGTGCAAGTTCCATCGCGCTAGGCTGTGACCCGTGAGATTTCGGATGGGCTTGAAGCCAGCCGCAGTTGCAGTTTCCTCGACAATCCTACCTAACTCACCCACATCGATCCCCGGCCTGATCGCAGCGATCTCGGCCTCAAGCGCTCGCTCGACCGTTTGGACCAGCTCCTGCTTTTCACCCGTCGCGATCGTGAACGCAGTATCCCCGATGTAGCCGTCCACGTGAGCACCTATGTCGACCTTTACCATGTCCCCCTCCTTGATGCTCGTGTCATCGTCCGCGGGGGGGCTGTAGTGGGCGGCGACCTCGTTAACTGAAACGTTACACGGGAACGCGGGCTTGCCTCCCTTCTGTGCGATCATGCCCTCAATCACTTCGGATATCTCGAGCAGCGTGGTGCCCGGCTTCACGAGGGGACGCGCCTGCTCGCGCACTTCGGCCACGAGCTTACCAGCCTTTCTGTATGCTTGAAGCTCCTCATCGCTCAACATATTAGTCACTGGAGTTTTGTTTAACCCGCAAAGTAAAATAAACCCCACCCTTGGTAGAAATACCCATTTGCGTCAGTACACCGAAAACCTCAGCACCCAAGTTGAACTTCTCCGGACAAGAATGTGAGTAACAATTAAACCCACCTACTGTTGAATTAAAGTTGAGGTTCATGCGCGACACTTTCCTGACCGAGGCGCAGGCGCGGGTGCTCGAGCTCCGGGTGAAGGGGCTAACCCAAGCGGAGATAGCGCGAAAGTTGAAAACCTCACGCGCGAACGTCTGCATCCTCGAACGCCGTGCGCGGGATAACATCGCCCGAGCCGAACGGACGCTCAAGCTTGCTGCCAAGCTTCGAGCGCCAGTTGTAATCGAGGTGAAATCAGGGGAAGACATTTTGGAAGTACCTAAGAGGTTGTTTAAAGCGGCAGATGCTGCGAAGATCCGAGTCAAGCTCGGCACACCTGATATCATAGCCAAGATCCGTGAAGGGGCGGGAGATAAACTGCACGGTCGGTCGGCAACTCAAAGTTTTGATGTAGTTTTAACATCGGAGGGCGAATTGCTCATTTCATGAACTTTTCAAGCCCTACCTGTTTTTCGCGCTCGAACCGCAAGTCCCTCTCTCTATAACCCAAAACCTCCATGATCCGCATCACCGCTGGCAAGATTTGGTGCTCAACGTAATAGTCGGGGTCGTATTCCCTACCCTTGAAATCCTCGATGGGAATGGCGCGCTCGCTTATGCTCCCCGGGCCCTTGGCCTCGATGTAGGCGATCACCATCCCCGGCTCCACCTCCCGCCCGAGCTCGCGGAGCCTCTTCGCCGCGACCACATGGGGACCTATAGAGCGGTAGCTCTCGATGGGCATCTTGAGCCGGGTGTAAATGACTAAGTTGTCCAAACTCACCTTCCCCTTGAGCACTTCCTGCGTCGTCTTGCGCACTATCTCGGCAGCCTTCTTGGGGGAGCCATCGCGTAGAATCGCCTCAAGCACCGCCTCTTGAGTTTTCTTAGCGAGCGCGGCCCAATCGCGGCGTACAAACTCCAAGCCCTTGACCACCATTCTGCCTTCCTCGTCGATCATTGCGTAGCGCTTCTTCGTCACGAAAATGCCGCGGGGGTAAAAACCCTCGAATTCGAGCTCCATGATGCCGGGTAAGCTCTCGTTCACTTGCTTTAGAAACTTCATCGCGTCCTCGCGCTTCTTGCTGTCAAGCTTGCAGTATAAACTATCGGTATCGGAGTAGATCACGTCGAAATCAAAGTCCCTTGCCATATCGATGGTTTTGTGGATGTAGTGGCGGCCGAAACTCGTGACACTTTCAGCGCACTCCTTGAAGTACCACCGCGCCCGGGGGTAGCCGAGCATGCCGTAGAAGGAGTTCGCGACGATTTTGAGGGCCCACTGCTGTGCATCGAGCGAGCGGTACTCTCTGGTGCCGCGTTTGTATTGTTTCAGTTCGCGCTTCAGCTTAGTCCGTGCCTCAATCAACCGCTCGAGCGTCTGGAGGATGAAACCCTTTCGCCGCCTGCAGAACCTGTAGTCGAGTTCTGGCACCGTCGTCGCCTCGCCTGGCTTGCAGCACTCACAGTTGAGTGTGGAGGGGTCGATGTTGTGGGAAACTATGATGGATGGATAAAGCGAGCGGAAGTCAAACACGATCAAATTCTCATGTAAGCCCTTTGCTGGCTCCATTACGTAGGCTCCGACGTATGTCTCCTCGAGGCGCTCGGCGTACTCCTCGCCGACCGGTCGGGCAGGCACGAGCTCGCCGGCCTTGTGCGCATCTGCGATGAGCAGCCATTCCACGAGCTGCCCGGGAGTCATCCGTGTCACGTCGAACGGCGTCTGTCTAATAATCCGCGTAAGCTCGAAAAACAGCGGGAGCAACTCGAGCCCTAACTCGAGTGTCGCTTGGGAGTCTGACATGCAGTACTCGATCAGCTCCTTCGCCCGTTCACCGCCTCGCTCCCAGGCCTCGGCCATCTCGGTGAACTCAAAATCTGGCTTCTCCTTCCCCAGCATATGACGGTAAACGTCCTCGAGGGTGTAGTGGATTAGCCTTATCGCCCCTATCGTGGCGAGGAAGTTCACCATCGTGTAAACGTCGATGTGCACCCGCCCTCGAATCCGGGTGGCCGTAGCGAACCGCCGCTTGCGAACTATCATCTCCGAACCATCCCGCCCGAGCTTGAGCTTGATCCTCAGCTGCTTCGCCCGCTCGCGGAGGTAAGGGAAGTCGAAGAGGTCGGTGTTATAGCCGAGTAATATATCAACATCCCGCGCCTCAACCAACTCGACAAATCGCTCGAGCATCTCCCGCTCGCTCCCGACTACCTCGACATAATCGAGCTTCACCTTGAAGTCTTTCCAAGTGATAATTTTTTTGAAACCTTGGTTATCGGCCAAACTCATCATGATGATCGGATCCTTGTCGGGACGGGGGGTACCTGCCGGGTTGTAAACCTCGATGTCGAAGCTCATCACGTTGAGCTTTTGCTCCGGCACGTCGACTGGCTTGGGTGGGCTGTCGAGCAATAGCGTTTTGACGCCCTTTCCCTCCTCCACTTTGCCGCTCACGCTGACGCCAGACATAGGGGTAAGGCCTCGGTCAACCAAGTAACGCCTTGCAGAGGGGATGTCGAACTCGTAAATCTCCTTCACCCCGGGCAGCTCGCGCATCGCGTGCCTCAGCGCCGGCATATCCTTTGGGTGGTGAAATGCCACTTTAAGGACCTCGACCTCGTGACCGAGAAAAGTCCGCTCGACGATATCGACCGACTTCGGCTTGACCGTCCGTCCGCACTCGTTGAGTTCGAGCTTGGAGATGAGCTTCGCCGCTTTTTCAGCGTTACTGGTCGTGGCGTAGAGGTATTGCTCAAAAGTCGGATCGATGGCTACCACGGTTTCGGCCCCGCTCTTCAGGAACAACCTTATGCGGGGCTGCGCTTCTTCTTCGGCATAATCGACATCAAGCAGTAAGCCCTTCATGTACACCGTAGAAACAATCGCTCGCTTTTCAGATAAAAGTTGGCCCTTAAAAGCGAAAAGGCGGGGACTTCGACCCGTCCGTTACTCACTCGCCGAGTTTCGGAGCTTCGACCACTTCCGTCGCTCGCCGTTTTTTCGCGTTGAGGCCTTTCTCCCACAGTCGCTGCCTTACACCCTGCTTCCAGGCGCTTATCCGCGACCGTCCGTGGTTTTTCGTCCACGTTTTTTCGCGGCTCCCCGTTGCCCGTAGGCTTCGGTTCGGCCACCTCTGCAGGCTTCCATCCCCGCCGCTCTCTTCTAGGGGCCGAACTTCTATAAATAATTTGTTTATTTTAACGGAAATATTTCCGATGAGGAGATATCACGAAACGCGTTTAAATGCGGCTTCACCCGCTTACCGTGAGGGCTCTTTCCACATGAGTTGAAGGTCATTTTTTCGGTGTGGTTTGAACTTTTTTGCTAAAATTTCATCGAATAGCTTGATTTTTTAACGCTTGGAGCCTTCACCTTTACTTGCGCCTTCGTCCTGGCAAGTGTTTTACCGTGAACCCCAACCCCAATGAGCGAAGTTTCTTGAGCGTCGGCAAGCCAGTTTTGAGATCCCACCCCCGAAGCCTGTAATAATCATCGAGCATGTAATCGAGCTCGACGACGTGCCCCTTTGGCGGTCCATCTGGTGAAGGCTCCTTAAGCAACCGCTCTGGCAGCGTGTCGTCCTTTCGCCTTATACCGTGGCGAACGTTGAACATTCGGTTGAGGTTGACGATCCGTTCGCCTATGCGGCGCAGCTCTCGCTCGGTGAGCTTCATGCCGGTGGTCGCGTTGAGGGCTCGTAGCACATCTCTGTAGTAAAACGTTGGAGGGATCATCGTGCCGTACTTGCAGATGCCCACCGACTCGACGACCACCGCGAAATCCTCACACTCCTTGACCATCAGCCCTTTGTACTTCGGGTTCAGCTTTTGACCAATTTCAGGTAGGTAACGCGCGCTGAATCGCTCTTTGATTGCCTTCTCGAACCCCACCTCATCGAGCACTGGGAAAGCGTAAAGGTGATCCGCCCCCCGAGCTGCGGTCGCGTTCCCCAAACCCATTGACTTCTGCGCCCGGCCGTCTTGCCCGGCGAGTTCCTGCTTTTTTATCGCCATCACATACTTCTCGGCGCCCTTGCCCACCTTTCGCGCCGCGCGGTAGCTGCCCTCAGCCAGTAGGTCCCCAAAGCCCTCCCGGAAAGCGATCATGCGCACGAGCTCGACCATCGCCTCGTGGTTACCCCATGTCAGGTCAAGACCACCCGTATCTTTTTTGGTTAGGATGCCGCGCTCGTAGCACTCCATCGCCCAAGCAATGGTGCTCCCAAAGCTGCAGGTGTCCATGCCGTAGCGGTTGCAGAGGTGGTGCGCGTAGAGGATCGACTTGATGTTGCCTATGCTGCATTTCGACCCCACACATGAAAGCGTCTCGTACTCCGGACCGCCCCCGATGTACGCGTAGGGACCCTCGGGCACGCAGGTGTAGCGGCCGCAGCGCTGCAGACATGCGAAATCGGCTCGGGGCTTGACTAAATATCGCTGCCTTATGATTTTCCCGCCTATCGCCTCAGCGTGCTCGAATACCCCAGTTTGGTAGTTCCGCGTGGGAAGGCGCCCGATTTCGTTCATCAGCTCAACGAGGCTGGGGGTACCATAATCGGCCCGACCTTGGGTAAATGGATCGGCGAGCATCTTTGCATGAAGCTCATCCATCAATTTCACATACTTTTTCTCATCCGCAATTGGGATGTCTTTGCTTCCTCGAACGGCAACGGCTTTGAGCCGCTTCGACCCCATCACCGTCCCCATGCCGGTTCGAGCGGATGCGCGGTCGAGGTCGTTCATCACCGCAGCGAATCGAACGAGGTTTTCCCCAGCCTGTCCGATGTAAAGCATTTTGGCGCTCCAACCGTCGCCCACCTCCTCCCTGAGCGCAGCATCTGTTTCGTAAACATCCTTTCCCCAAAGGTGGCGGGCACTACGGAGCTCAGCTTTGCCATCCTCGACCCAAATGTAAACTGGTTTTGGAGAACGCCCTCGTACAATTATCGCATCGAACCCGGCGAACTTCAGCTCGGGACCCCAATGACCGGCCGCATGAGCCTCCCCCCAGATATCGGTGAGGGGCGACTTCGCGGCGACCACGTGGCGGGAGGCCTGGGGGAAAAGCGTGCCCGTGAGGGGGCCAGTCGTAATGACGAGGACATTTTCTGGACCTAGGGGCCTCGTGCGCGGGCCGATCTCATCGTAAAGCACTCGTGAACAAAACCCCGCGCCGCCCAAGTATTCCCTCGCCAAATTTTCATCGAAGGGCTTCGCAACGCTCTTACCACGGGTTAAATCTACGTCGAGTATCTGCCCGGCGTACCCCCCATATTTGAACATCTTACTTCCCCGGGACTTGGATCCGCTCGAGCATGACCGGCCTCCACGACTCAACCAACCTCAAGCGTCTCTTGGCGGCGGAGCCCTCAGACGTTTCGACCCAAAGCGCGCCCGTTGGGCATCGTGGTATACACTGTTTGCACAAATCGCACTTTATCGCTTTCTTTCGATCAGGGTGAAGCCATATCGCCCCGAATGGGCAGGCTTCAACGCACGCACCGCACCCTATGCACTTTTTCTCATCGACAAGCACGATCTCCGTCTTCGGGTTGCGCACGATCGCGTCCGTCGGGCAAACCTTCGCGCAGGGTGGGTCAGCGCATTGCCTACATGCAATCGCCTTGTCAAACGCTGGCTCCCTTCGTTCGACCCGAAGACGCGCCTTCTTGGGGTTCAACGCGTGCTCACGGATGAATGCGCAGTAGAGCTCGCATATCCTACATCCCGTACACTTCATCGCATCGCAGTACAGGTAGGGCATGCTTCAGCCTCCTATGTGATTAACGCAAGCGTGTTTTAAAATTAACTCACTCCTCGAAAATATCCCGCACGTACTCGCTCTCTCGTTTCAGAAGCTCTTCGCGGTCCAACACCTGCTCAACGCTCTTCATCGCCGTCTCGAGCACAACGGTCTCCACACCCTTTCGCTTCACAAGCCTAGCGTAGCGCTCGAGGTTGC
>JAUWYN010000075.1 GCA_030615805.1 Hadesarchaea archaeon
TATGGTGGTCATGCAAGGGCTGATCGGTGATGTGCGCTCGAACGTTCCCCTGAAGCCACGGCTGCGGCTGCCCGACCCGCACTCAAGCAGGGGGCATGCCTGCGTCGACTTCGGGGCAGTCGAGCTCGCTCGAGGGCGGCACCCAGTGGTCGACCTAGGTCCGCGATGCGAGCGGATGTTGAAGGAGGCTCGAGACTGGGAAACTGCGGTAATTGTGTTGGACGTGGTGCTGGGGCAAGGGGCGCACCCCGACCCCGCGGGGGAGCTGGCGGAGGCAATTGCCGAGGCCAAAAAGACCGCGGAGCGAGGCGGGGGTTACCTCAGCGTGGTCGCATCGGTGGTGGGGACTCCAAAAGATTCCCAGGGTCTCGGCGCCCAACGTGAAAAATTGGAGCGCGCGGGCGTGGTGGTGATGCCGTCGAACGCCCAGGCGGCTAGGATGGCTGCATTAACTGCGACGAAGGGGCGGGTGTGGAAAAATCTCAGGTGAAAAAATGAGTGATGTCGAAAAATTTGTCAGATTTTACGAAAGCGATTTCGGCAAGAAAGTTTTGGGTCGGGAAACAGATTACCTGTATAACGAGTTAAGAGATCGTAAAAAGATCCTCGACATCGGGTGCGGGATTGGTTCCTTTGAAGAAAGGCTGGCAAAACTAAACATCGTTGGCCTCGACAGCTCGGAGGAGATGTTGGAAAAAGCGAGGAAGCGCAGCGATAAAAAATTCGTGCTCGGCAACGCAGAAAATCTCGACTTCTCTAAGGGGTCTTTCGGCGGCGTCTTCACGGTGACGACTTTGGAGTTCTTGGGGAGCTACAAAAAAGCCGTGGATGAGGTGGTCAGGGTTTTGGAGCCCGGGGGCAAATTTGTGGCCATGATATTGAATCCGGAATCGGAGTACTTCAAAGCCCACGCGCAGAAAGCTGACTCGTACTTCAGAAGGATAAAGCACACAAATCTAAAGGAAATCGAAAGCTGCATCTCAAAATTTTTTGCTACAACCGGTGAGTATTTTTTAGGAATACGGGGGCAAGACGTCTTCGATACCCGAGATAAAAATCTAGCGGCTTTGTACGTGGTTAAAGGGGTAAAGGTCTAGCGGTCGGTCGCGCTTGGCCGTTTAAGTTGTCTCAATTTTTTTAGTCCTACGACCTTTTTTACTTCTGCTTTTTTCGCCTCGTAAACCAACTGGACGTTCATTCCCTCGAAAGCTTTTTTGACCTCATCCAACTCCTGTGGGGTCAAGGGCCTAACCGGGCTGGGCCTGATGGGGGTATTAATTTGAACCTCATCCGGCTTGATCGTCCTCGCGATCGCTGCAATTTCTTTGGAGAAATCTTTGTTCTCCGAAACGAACATCACCTCCAACGCGAACTTGCCCTTGAACCCCTCCCGGAATTTTTTCATTCCTTCGATGACCTCCTTAAAAACGATTTTCTCGTGCGGTCGACTTATCCGCTTGAAGAGCTCCTCGTTCGGGGCGTCCAGCTGCCCGATGACAATATCCGCCTGGGCGAGGTTCCCCCTCACGTCTTCCCTCATCATCAGAGAGGAGTTTGTCAAGACGGCGATAGGGAGGCCTGAGATCTCCCTCGCAACTTTTATCGCCTCACCTAAATTCTGGGCGAGGGTCGGCTCACCCGTCCCAGAAAAAGTCACGACATCTGCCTCGACTTTTCCCATAACTTTTTTGAGCTCTCGCGCTACCAGCTCGGTGGGAACGAAGACCCTGCGCTTGGTCGTCAGCTCCGTGGTTTTCCCAAGCGAACAATATACGCAGTCAAACGAACACACCTTTCCTTTCTCTTGGCAGATCAGATCCACCCCCAACGATCTCCCCAGCCTCCATGACGAAACGGGACCGTAAACTATTTCCATGTTTTTTACCTTTTTCGCCGCCGTTCTCAAAGATTATTAAGAACTCATTTGACGATTTAACAGTAGCCTAAAGATGTAAGGGGGTGACTAAGATGGAAGAAGGAGAAGCTGTTAGGCTGGCAAAGGAATTGGCAAAAACGGCTGAAGAGCTAGGAAAGATATCCCCGAAAGTCGGGGGACAGTTCAATGTGTTTCTGCGGCACGCCTTTGAAGAGGGAGCCCTCTCCACCAAGGTGAAGCGGCTGATAGCGCTGGAAGCAGGGATCGTCCTAGGATGCGACTGGTGTATAGCGACCCATGTAAAGAAAGCGATGGAGGCGGGAGCGACGAAGGACGAGATAATCGAAACCTGCTTCGTGGCGATGGTGATGGGTGGTGGTCCTGCGCTGGCTTACACTAAGGTAGCGATGGATGCTATGAAGGAACTCGGTTAGAATAGGCTCTAGATTATTTTTTTAATTTTTTCCTCCAGGTGCTGCTTCGATACAGCGCCAAGCACCTGGTCGACCAGCTTGCCATTTTTGAATAATAACAAAGTTGGGATGGCCGTTATGCCATATTTCACCGCGTTGGCCTTGTTCTCATCGACGTTCAGCTTCCCGAAGACCACCTTCCCTGCGTAGTCCTTTGCAAGCTCCTCGACAATTGGCGCGATTATGTGACATGGCGGGCACCACTGGCCCCAGAAGTCCACCACGACTACAGGGTGGGCCTTGATGATCTGGTCGAATGTCCTGTCCGTGACCTGAATGGGATGGTTCATAGCTTCCTTTTTCCCGAAATATTTATGCTCCAGCTCTTTTATCTTCCTCTTGCGTATTTCATCTAGTTTGTCCACGAGATTACCTCCAACGTCTCCCTTTCCTCACGAACAGGAGGGGAAAGATTATATCACTAGTGCAGCATGGAACCCAAACCGCTATGAACAGCACCACGAACACGAGCGGGAACATCGGGAGCCAGTCAAGCTCCCCGAATGCCATGAGGTAGAAGAGCGACGCCAAGGTGCTTATCAGCACGTGCGCCGCATGTGGACACTTGGTCCAGCGCCCCGTCAAAGTGCCGATTGTCGCGCCGACGAGCCCAGGTAGGATCACGAGCCACGGGTGTTCTAAAATGCATACGTGTAAGGTCATGGTGGCTCCAAGTAGCGTACCTCCCACGTAGGGGAACACTATGTC
>JAUWYN010000078.1 GCA_030615805.1 Hadesarchaea archaeon
ACGGAGGCCACTCCCTTGAGGGCCAGAGTCCCCGCAAGTTCCCGGAATCGCTCAATTGTCGAGATTGCCTTCACGACGTCGTTCACGTCCCAAGCCGGGTCATAACCCTCCACCATTCCTGTGGGTGGTTCGGTGAGGTAACTCACGGAATCAGCTCTGTCGGCGATCTGAACCAGCTTCTCATCCTCCATCCCGAGGTGATCGGCCAGCAGGCTCGCCGCGCTCTTCGCTTCCGGATCGTAGATTTTCTCCTCGGATTCACCCTCTTGGACCGGGTTGCTGTGGTGGTCTATCCAGACGCGCGTCTTAATCAGCTTTGGGAGGGGCAAGTCCACGACTATGTCGTACTCCCCGCTTAACTCTGCCCTGTAGTTTCCGATCTCGACGGTTGCATTCGGAAATTGTTTGAGAATAAGCGCGGCACAAATCACGCCATCGACGTCCTCGCCGTGCGTCAAAACTTTTATTTCCCTTTGGCTCATTCCATCCCAATCTCTTTTTCCCGATTGAGATTTAATGTTTCCCATTTGTTAATCAGTAGAACAAAGTCTACTCAACAACCCTTGACTTGTCTTCTGAGAAGGGCGGCGCACATATGACAAGATATTTGAGGTCTGTGTTTCCAACGTTTCTTATCCTTTGCTCAGAGCCCGGGAAGACGTATATGGCATCGTTCGTCTTCACCTTCCTCTGTTCTCGGTCGATGATCATGACCCCTTGGCCGCTTAGTATGTAGTATATCTCCACAATCTCCAGAATATGGTTCTTGGTTTCTTGGCCCTTCTTGACAGTCGCATGCGCTAAACTGAGGTGTGTCCTTATTGGGTCGTTCTTTGGGTGAAGCACTTCCCTTATCTCGGCTCCGTCTTTGGCTATTACCGTGGGCAGGTCCTTGAAGCTTTTGACCAACATCCCAACTACCTCTTCTCGATGAGAAAATCCTTTTCTTTCACCTTTCATCATATTTTTCACATGTCTAATTCACGGTTCTAGGTAAAATAAATTTACTGAGCTTTGAAGGTTAAAATTGGTTGTTACCCTATCGTAAACAACGCGAACCTCAACTACGCTCACCATCTAAGATTTTCCGCTTTCGAAATTAGTTACTTTAAACTTAATCGGATTTTGGTTTCCTATTCCAATGGCCACCTTTCAAACCAAGCAAGGCTACTTCGGATGTGTGCCGGCGTATCTTAGAAGCGAGCCGCGCCCCACGCTTGTAAGGTTTCACAAAAAATTGGGCTACCCGCCGAGTTCGCGCGCTATCTGCTCGAGCGTCGTCGTGAACTTCTCGATCTCCTGCTCAAGGTTGTAGTAGTGCACCGATGCCCGCACAGTGCCCTCCACGCCTAGATGATGCATGGTCGGTTGAGCGCAGTGGTGTCCCGAGCGAACTGCTATACGAGCGAGCTCATCCAGCATCGAGGCGACATCGTGATGACCCAAACCGCTAATGTTGAAACTAACCACGCTCCCTCGCCGTTTTAGTTCATGAGGGCCGTAAACTTCGACACGCTCGAAACCCGATATATCCAACATCTGCTCGGTCAGCTTTCGTTCGCGCTTGGCTATCTGCTCAACGCCGATATCGAGCACGTACTCACAAGCTCGCCCAAGGCCTATGAAGCCTGGAATGTTTGGGGTTCCAGCATCGAAAATTTGGGGCGGCTTAACCAAATCGTATTTGTGTTCCTCGACCAGCTCGACAACTCCCCCTCCAACCAGGAGCGGCTCTAGCTCGGCTAGGCGGTCTTCGCGCGCGTAGAGGAAGCCAGTGCCTTGGGGACCCAGCAGCCCCTTATGTCCGGGGGCAGCTAGGAAATCACACCCGAGCTTCCGAACGTCGACGGGCATGTGACCGACTGATTGAGCCGCGTCGATTAGGTACAACACGCCGCGCTCCCGAGCGAGCTTGCCGATTTCCTCCACGGGCTGGATGCTCCCGACCGCGTTGGAAACGTGATGGGTTGTTATGAGGCGAGTTTTATCATCGATCGCAGCCTCGACCGCAGCCGGATCGATCAAACACTCGCGTGACACTTGGACGAGCTCGAGCTTCACGCCCCGCTCGCGCTCCAGCCGCTGCCAAGGGAGGAGGTTGCTGTGGTGCTCGAGCACCGTCGCTACGACCTTGTCCCCCTTGCGCAGCTTCAGACCCCGAGCGACGATGTTGATGGCCTCGGTCGTGTTCTTCGCATAGGCAATCTCCCCGGGCTTCGCGTTGATCACCCGTGCGAGCTTTTCACGTGTCTTTTCAAACGCTTCGCTCGCGCGTCGGGTTACGCGATGAAGACCTCGGCCGATGTTGCCGCTGTACTCGCTAAAATATTCCAACATCGCGTCTATGACTGGCTGGGGCGTGGGCGTCGTTGCGGCGTTGTCTAAATAAATTGTACCTGTGCGCAGGAACGGGATCTCCGCCCGAACTTCCTCAACGCTTTTTGCCATGTGCGCGCCTCCTAGCTGGTTCCATGTGCACGATCACTGAGCTTAAGTCGGCTATTCGTGTTTTTAAATCGTGCTCAACTCGTGTCGCTACCTCGTGGGCTCTACCAACGCTCATCTTTGGGTTAACGTAGATGTGCACGTCTGCAAATATGTGTGACCCCACCCTGCGAGCACGGCGTCGGTGGCATCCCAGCACGCCTGGCACGCTCATGCAAACCCGATTTATCTCGGCCAAGACTTCCGCGCTTGGGCTCGCTTCCATCAAGATATTTAGCGCATCACGCCCAATGCCAAACCCCAATCGTAGGATTAGCGCCGATATCACCAGTGCAACCAATGGATCCGCCCA
>JAUWYN010000068.1 GCA_030615805.1 Hadesarchaea archaeon
CTCGATGACGCTCGAATGCATTCCCGGTGTGACCTTCAGGAGCGCCACCCTCGGCTCGAATTTCCCATCAACCTTAACCTCGCCCTCCAGGCTCGCGCGGTTGTAATCTTTACGGAAGAGCTTCAACTCGGTGCCGCGGACCATTCCTATCGGGATGTCGTTGATTGTCTGGAAGGTGTCGCGGCGGCTCGTGTGGCATTTCCTGATCTTGGTGCCCCGATGGATTAAGCAAAAATCATCCTCCGTCGACCCGTGCATTAACACACACACCTCGGCGATGTCGGACTTGCCAGCCACCGTGACCGCCCCTATCAAGTTAAGCGCCGCATCGCTGCTGGGTCGGTCCGAGGAGCGTTGGGAGCCCACGAGCACGACCGGCCTGAAGAGGTCCTTGAGCATGAAGCTCAGCGCGGCGGCGGTGTAGCCCATGGTGTCGGTGCCGTGAGCGACGACCACGCCACTAGCGCCTGCGTTCAGCTCCTTTGTGATCGCCTTTCCAATTTTCACCCAGAGCTCGGGAGTCATGTGCTCGCTGAACACGTTGCAAGCCTCGATGACCTTGATATTTGCGAGTTCAGCTAACTCGGGAACGGCGCTGTAAATTTCCTCGGGCGTGAACGCCGGGAAAACGGCACCCGTCCGGTAATCGACGCGAGAGGCGATGGTGCCCCCTGTGCCGACGATGCTCACATCAGGTTTTGAGGAGTCTCGTTCGATTTCGAGGGGGGGTATGCCCAACCTCGGTGGCTTTCCCTTCTCGATCCTCGCCAGCTTTACCTCCCTACCGAGCTTGATGCCAATGTTGTATCCGCTGGCGAGCTTGAGGACGATGTGATTTGGATCACCTAGTTCAGTTCGAGGCATGAGCACGCCCTCATAAACTGAGCTGGCCTTCTCCACCCTTACTCGATCGCCGACCTCAATCGAGGCAGAGCTCAGCAACTTCTGAACCTTACCCTTGTAACCAGACATCCGCACCAGCTTGCAGTGACCACTCCCACGCTCAGAAATAAAAGCGTGAGCTTCCAGCCTCCCTGACCTCTCATCGATCTTGGATAACCTAGGTGGAGAATTTGTCTGGTGTGACGTAATCCCCGTATTTTTCCCTCGTCTCAATCAACCTTTGCTTTTGCTCCTCTAACACTCTAAAGACTATTTTCGGCGCTTTGGAGACTTTCTCCATATAAAGTTTCGTGACCCTATCGATTTTTGCTAGGTGCTCGGGAACCCTTAGTGTGAACTGCTTAGTATAGTCACCTTTTGAATAGTCCCTGCCAAGCACTTGCTCGAACAATTTTTTAAGGTCCTCGTATTTCGGTATTCGTCCGGTGGGCGTATCTATTGCATCAACCTCTTTATGGACACGGAGTTCCATCCACTTATACCAAACTTTTTTATCCATCGTTTTATTCAAGAACTTCTCCGTGTTTTTATCCCTCAGGAAATAGTTCACCCCAAAGATGAGCGGAGGAGTTTTCAAATCTTTGCCAAAATCGAGATTGTCTTGGATGTATCTGCCAATTGGGATGGATAGAAAGTCCAGATTTGACATAGGATTAAATTCCCTAACTCCTTCCATGCCTAGGACGGCAGCTGTCCTCTCGGACTCGAGCGACGCACCTTTGGTAACAATCCCGTGCACCCAATCAAACGATTCCTCAACTGGCACCGAGGTATCCGAGTCCCTTCCCCCATAAACTATGCCACCGACAACAACACCTTCGGGGTCATCGAGTTTTTGGTCCAAGTTTTCTAAAAGTTTCAAATCAAGCGTGAACCGGGCGTTTGGATGCGAACACGGGATTTCTTTGCCCGCAGCGTCTTTCTTCCCAATCCACCACTCACCAGAATGATTGAGGCCTTTAGCCGGAACTTCTCCATCTTTTCTGATCCAATGAACGCTTTTGTCTTCAGTGACTAAGACGTTTGAAAAAATAATTTCACCTGGGCTATGAAGTGCCTTCCAGAATATAGGGTCATCTTTAGAGTTAATCCCCTGTATTATCCCGAAGATACCCCTTTCCACGTTAACGGCCCATGCCTTTCCGTTCCTCTTTCTTAGGTATGCTATGTCATCACCAACTATCGTTTCGCTGTCTAACATGGCAGTTGAAGTTTTACCGCACATGGATGGAAATGCCCCGGTGAAATAAGTCACTCGGCCTCGAGGACCATGTACACCCATTACGAGCATATGTTCGCATAACCAGCCTTCTTCCGATGCGTGCTTTATCGCCAACCGCATCGCCAATTTCTTTAGACCGATAGTGTTGCCACCGTACTGGGTGTTAACGCTATACACGGTATTATCTTGGAGATCAATGTACACCCGCCGTTTATCGAGATTCTTGGATGTTTTCCTTTCATCGAGTTCTCCTTGAGAATGAACGAACTTGAAGAAACGAGCGGAGGGGCCTTCCCTTGCAAATTCTTCGTATGCTCGCCTGTAAAGCAAATCCTCGTTGTGAGCAACATAGGCGGAGTCGGTAAGTTGGACACACAATATAGAGAATTCAGAGCCAATCGGACCCAAACAGAAAAACCGCACGTACAACTCATGACCTTTCATGATATCTTTGAGGATCTCATGAATTTCCCCCAATCCCTCATCCCTGTCTTTTGTACTTAATGTAGGGCCGAGCTCAACATCTTTTGGTATAAGGATTTTGGTGTGTTCTCTATCTCTTGCCTGATCGTGATAATTATCAAAATGAATGGTGTGGCCACTGGTAGCGAGTTCGCTTTCCTCCCCATCCCTTATCGCGGCTTCTCTGATGTGTTTGATATCCTCAGCCGAATCGGTGCAGATAAACACTCTATCGGGATTACAGAGTTCCACATACTTGGCGATGAATCGGTGGAGGACTGGGTTATCTATCACCAAGAGTTTTTCGTAGTTTTCCTTCCTCAGTTTCTCTTGGAGTACGTTTTTCACGTTTTGACACCACCTTATTAAAAACGTTAAGCTTTTAAGCATTTCTGTTAACAAAATGTTAAGGGCTGAAGATGAGGGATTTAGATCGAAAAATACTGCTCCAACTCATAAAGAACAGTGAGCAGCCAGTGAGGGAGATTGCGAAAAGGGTAGGGGCCTCAAGGCAGACCGTCGCGAAGAGAATAGAACAGCTCAAGGCGACAAGAGCAATTATCTCCTTCACAACCAAGTTGAACCCAGAAAAATTTGGCCTGACTACGAAAGCTTACATCCTCCTACGCGAGGATCCACGGGGCGAGCTCAGAAGGAAAAACGAAGCAGCGATCAAACAATTCCATCAGGTCACAGAATTTTATCGTCTCTTTGGGAGGTACAGCGCGGTCCTAGAGGTCTTGGTAAAGGACAGTAGGAAGCTGACTAAGCTCGTCAAGCGGATTCATAAGCTAAAAGGCGTGAGGGAGACAGAGACATTTATTGTTCACAGTGCAGTGAAGAACGTGCCTGAAGCTCCATTCATACAAGTCCTGAGTTCCCGTGAAAAAAGTTAGGTTCGTAAATCAAACAGCATCACTTTATCGCCTTGACCATGTAAGGCCCCTCTCGCTCGTAGCCGAATCGTCGGTAGTAGTTCCGTG
>JAUWYN010000063.1 GCA_030615805.1 Hadesarchaea archaeon
CCCCCCAGAGCACGTGCACCGTCTTCACGTTTCGCCTGAACTCGTCCCGATCCATGATGTCGTCGTGGATGAGGGTGAAGTTGTGCAGGAGCTCGAGCGCTGCCGCCGTCTCGAGTGCATCCTCCGCCTTTCCACCCACCGCCTCGCATGCCGTGAGCGCTAAGCACGGGCGGAGCCGCTTCCCGCCCGCTTCAAGCAGATGTCTCGTTGCCTTCGCTAAAATTTCTGGCTCGAGTCCGCGGGGCACCCAGCGATCGATTTCCAGCTCGACCATGCGGGCCCGTTCCTCGAGGTACTTCAGCACATCCATTTAATCCAACCTCAGGCACGACCCATTTCGGAGCAGGTGCATGTGCCCGCTCGGGTACCCAAGCTCCCGCCCGAGCTCGGCCATCAGTCTAAGCTTGTCCATGGTGCTATGGCAGGGGATTATGTGTTCGGGCTTTGCGAGCTCAAGGAACTCCTTGGTGTCGATTCGCCCGGCATGGCCCGATACATGAACGTCACGGTGGATGCGGGCGCCCTGGGCACGGAGCTTGGTCTCGAGGAGCTCGCGATTGGATTCATTTATCGGGTTCGGGATGACGCTCGCCGAGAAGATCACCTCATCGCCCCGTCTGACCTTGAAGGGAAGCTGCCCATTTGCGATGCGCGAGAGCACCGACGTCGGCTCCCCTTGGTGCCCCGTGCAAACTAGCACGTAATCGCCCTTTGATTTCTCTATCTTACGAAGCAAATTGTGCACCGCGTTCGGGCGTCCGTGGATGCGCAACTCGGGCGGGAAGTCCACCAACCCGAGGTTGAGCGCGGCCGTGCAGTAGTTGCGGAGCGAGCGCCCGACCAGCACAGGGGTGCGGCCGAGCTCGAACGATAGGTCAACGATTGATTTTAACCTAGTGATGTGGGACGAGAAGGTCGTCACGAGCACCGCCCCGCTGGTGGAGTTAGCCTCTCCCATCGCCCCCCGGAGCATCTCCTTTGCGTGCCCCTCCGATGGGGTGGGACCGGGTTCGTCTACCCTTATCGCCCCGACCAGAGCCGCGAGCAACCCATCGCGGGCGAGCCGCTTCAGGCGCGTACGATCGGTTTTATACCCAAGCAAGGGCTCCTCATCGAGTTTGAAATCGGTGGCGCAGAGCAGGGTCTCATTTGCACCGCGGGCGGCGACGAAGACTGTCTGGAGGATGCTGTGGGTGGCGGAGATGAACTCGAATTCGATGCCATCCACCCTCACGCTATCCCCTGGCATCACCGCGCGAAGCTCGTTCTTGACTTTGAAGACGCGCTCTTCACGAATGACGCGCTTGACCAGCTCGAGGGTGAATGGCGTGCCGTAAATTGGGGCATCGTAAGCGTGCGCGAGCTTTCCTACCGCACCTATGTGGTCGAGGTGTCCGTGGGTGAGCACGATTGCCCGAACCTTCCGGTTGCGGAGCGAACTGTCGTCGGGAATCCCATTTATGTTTATGAGCTCCCTGCGACTCATCTCCCCTATCACAGCATCTTCAAACGCCATGATGCTGTCGAGCCTTATCCCCATGTCCACGATGATGTAATTTCCATCGAAGCCCAGAGCCGTCATGTTCTTGCCGACTTCCCCCAAGCCACCGATAGGCCGTATTTCGACCGTCATCGCCTTTCTCGCCTCCCCAGCTCGTCTGGACTCAGGCCGCGGGCGAGGAACCACTCACGCGTCCTACCTGTGATTACCAACGGCACTTTTCTGAGCTCTCGAATTCGCTTGCAGCCCGTGAGGAACATCGCCGCGCGCAGCTCCACGATGAAATCATTTAAAACCCCAACGACCGCACGCTTGCCCCTCGAGGCAGCTCGGAGGAGGGGAAGCGCTACTCCGACGAGATCGGCACCAAGCGCGAGCGCCTTCGCGACATCGAGCCCCGTGCGTATCCCACCGCTTGAAATTATAGGCACTTGAACCGCTCTACTCACCTCAGCTGTGCAGACGGCGGTCGGGATGCCCCAGTCCCAGAAGGTGGTACCTAATCGAGCACGTGTCGTCGATCGAAATGCCTCCACGCCCGCCCACGAGGTTCCACCAGCTCCACTCACGTCAATCGCCGACGCCCCCGCGCCAGCTAGCTTCCTTGCCGTCTCCGCGCTCATCCCGCTGCCCGTCTCCTTAGCTATCACGGGGACATCGAGCCCCCGACAAATCTTTGTAAACTTCGCTAGGGCCCCCCGATACTTGGGCTCCCCGCCAGGCTGCACGAGCTCCTGCAGCGGGTTCATGTGGATCGAAAGCGCATCAGCATCGATCATCTCGACCGCTCGGCAGGCCTCAGCTACGCCGTAACCTTGGGTCAGCTGGGGCATGCCTAGGTTGCCCACGAGAAATACATCTGGGGCGACACTCCGAACCTCATAGGTCTTCACCAGCTTCGGGTTCTCGAGTGCTGCACGCTGGCTGCCCACGCTGAATGCCAAGCCAAGCTCCTGTGCTGCCGATGCCAAGGCCAAGTTCAGCTTTCGCCCCCGCTGATGCCCGCCTGTCATCGAGCATATCATAATCGGTGCCTCCAGCCTTGCCCCGAGGAAGGAGGTGCGCAGGCCGATGTCCTCGAGGTCGAGTTCCGGAAGGGCGTTGTGCACGAACTCCACGCCCTCGAAACCAGGGGTCTTGAAGAGGCTCTCGACATCCCGCTCCAAACAAATTTGGATGTGATCCAGCTTGCGGGCAACAGTTCTTTTACTCATACACTTACCTCGCCACCACGCGTGTGCCAATCCCCCGTTCTCCGAGGATCGCCCGCCTCAGGGTACCGGGCTTCGTCGCGTTAACTATCTCCGCCTCCACCCCGCGCTCGGCTAACGTGAGCAGCTCCCGCACCTTGTTCGCCATCCCGCCCGTGACATCCTTACCCCCAGCTGAGCTAATTGACTCCATGAGCTTCGGCCAGTTCGCGAGCGTTATCTCTGGCACGAGCTTTGCATTGCGATCAACTTTTGGGTCGCCCGTATAAACCCCGTCCACATCTACCCCTAGAATGACGCGCCTGGCCCCAAGTTCCCGCGCCAAGTGGACGATGAGCTGATCACCCGAGAGTATACACATCCCTCGGCTCAGATCTGGCACCGCATCTCCGTACAAAACAGGTGCCAAGCCGAGTTCAAGCAATTTTTTTATGGGCGCTAACTCCATCGATCGAATCCGACCATCGCTGACCACCGCGCAGGCTGAGGGGGGGATCGCGATCGCCGGCAGACCAGCTTTTTGGAGGGCATCGATGACGTGGGCGTTGAGCCGCTCCATTGCACAATGGGTGAGCGATAGACCCATCAGTTGTCGTTCGTTCTTATATCCTTCATCAATCTTGTACTTTGATGCCAACGGGTGCCCAAATGAACCGCCTCCGTGTACAATCACAAGCGGTTTTTTTGCTACTGCCAACTCACTCGCAAGCCGCTTGAGCACGGCTCGCTTTATTGCAAACCGTCTACGCTTGTCGGTGATCACGCTCCCACCAAGCTTCACGATTAATGGTTTCATGGGGTCACTTCAATATCGCGATGGATCCATACCCTACGACCTGCGCCATTGGCCCCGCTGTCTCGCCGCTCGTCGCGTATTTTAATAGCTTTGCTTTTTTTGCCCCAAGTTTTTTCGCGGCCTGCAACATCGCCGAAACCGCCCCGTAACCGCACATGGTGATCTCCTCCTCCTCGACGGTGTGCACCAAGCCTACCGCATCTAGCGCCAATATTTTGTCCATCGCCTTGTGATTTTTCTCGACGGCCGACCGTTGCGATTCGTAGTGGGTGAAATCCGTTGATGCGATGATGACGACATCCTTTCCGACCGACGCCTCGGCGATAGCATCCCCAACCTCCTTGCTCGTCCGCTCATCCTGCAACATCATGCATATCGGCACGATTTTGAACTCGGCATTGAAGAGGTGCTGGAGGAACGGGAGCTGGACCTCGAGCGAGTGTTCGTAAGCATGGGCAACCGCGTCAACGTCGATGATGCCGGACGCTTGCTTGATCGCCCCGCTCAGCGCCTCGTCTATTTGGATCTCTCCTAAAGGGGTTTGCCACTTCCCTGATGTCATTATCGAGATACCTGAACCCGCACCCGAGTGATTGGGCCCAATGATCACGATCGAGCTCGGCTTGCCGTCTTGCGCCATCTGAGCGAATCCATGTGTAGCAACCGGCCCCGAA
>JAUWYN010000035.1 GCA_030615805.1 Hadesarchaea archaeon
CACATACTTTTTCCAGCTCTGCTTCGCGATTTGGATCCCGATGACGATTAGGGCGATGCCCACCAGGGTCAGGACTATAGCGTAGGCAGCTTGCGTCCAGTTTTCAGCGAGTTGGGTTCCACTCGCCACGAGGAGCATGACCCCGCCGACCAAGAGAGAAATATTAACCAGAGGTTTTCCCGGCCAAACGCGGCTTCCACCAGCGAACACGAGCAGGGCGCCAGCCGCCAGCAGCCCTATCCCGAGCATCAAAGTGCTAGACGCTTGGACCACGTTCATGCCTTGGTTGATGAGAATGGCCCCAACGACGGCGAGCACTATCCCGATAAGCAGGGTCGCGAAATGCTTGGGCGGTTCGGGCACAGGTGGCGGGGTGTAGGGAACTTTAGCCGACATAGCTCGGGCGCTCCTCACCGGGTTTAGGCGGCTTGGGCAGGCCCGGCAATGGGATGGGTGGGGGGATGTTGAGCGAGCGGGAAAGCACGGTGGCCTCGATAAGCGAAACGTTAGTTATGGATTGAAGCAGCTGGGGCGGTGGGGCACGCTGCTTTTTGTAACTCTCTTGGATTTTTTCAAGTTCATCTGGCTTGCCGGATAAAATCGCCTGCCCCTTGAGGCTTATCTGCGCGATCGACGGGGTGTAAGCGATCGTCACGACGAAGGGAACGGACAACTTTTCATTTTTGGGTTCCACACCCACTATGTTGACGTTGGTCGAGATGTGCACTCCGGCTGGGGCGGGTTTGCCGTGCTCCCAGAATCGTTCGGCGGAGATGTAGCTGATGCTCACGCTCACGTGCAAACTCGATCACCGTTTGATATTTGGCTCCATCCTCTATTAAACATCCGACCGAAGGCGCATTCAGCCCCGATATGGACTGATGTTATAGCGGGGCAAGCTTTTATTTTCAGGCGGCGATGTTAGCTTGGTGGGGCCGTAGTGTAACTTGGCTAGCACGGCAGGCTCCAGTGGCAATTGTGGGTCTGCTGACGAAAGGATGATGACCCATTGGAGCTGTGCTAGAGAGACCTGCAAATCCGGGTTCAAATCCTGGCGGCCCCACCAACTATTTTTTAAAATTCATAAAGAAATCCGTAATACCAGGCGGGACAGCCGCACCGACTTACGTTGGAGGTGAATCGTCCTCGGCGAAAAGCGTTCGTTGCCTCAGCTTCAAGCTCTCGTCATCGTCTCGGCTGCGCCGCCCGGTATTAGCGTGAACCCGTATCAATCGTCGATACAAGCTTCGACAATTGATGTATCGGCGCGCTTATTTATAGGTGCCGTTTCGGACGTTGTTTTCAACGTGATTAGACTCAGTAAACACCCCTGTTTATTCAATAGCAAAGTAACCTTCTTAACCGCGCGTGGATAGGTGTAAAAGGGGACGGCATGGAAGAAGCCGAAATCCCTGTTGTCGAGGCCCAGTTGTATAAAGCCAAAATAATGGTCTGGGACGAGGCGCAGGCGAACCAGCTCTACCAGCGGGGCTCTTACGGCAAGCCCCTCAGCGGGGGGAAGCTTCAGCTCGCACCGGTCGAGGCCCTCTACCTGCTGGAGGGGGGAAAGATCCGAGTGATCGACGAGGACGGAAAGCAGTTGAAATTTAAAGATCTCTCGGCCAAATTTACCGAAGGCGACCTCGAGACGATGCTCAAGTATTCAGTGTACGCCGACCTTCGCTCGCGCGGCTACATCATCAAGACCGGCCTGAAGTTCGGGGCGCACTTCCGCGTCTACGAGCGGGGCGAGAAGCCGGGAGAGGCGCACTCGAAGTTCTTGGTGCACGCGGTGCCCGAGGGAATAAAGCTCACGCCGACGGAGATGGCTCGGGCGGTGAGGCTCGCGCACAGCGTAAGGAAAGAGATTTTGTGGGCAATAGTGGATGATGAGGGGGACATCACCTATTACGCATTGACCCGTGAGAGGCCTTGAGATGCCGATCCGAATCGACCCTTGGGGCGCGGCGATACCTGAGGATTACGCCCGCCTAATGCGCGAGTTTGGCATCGAGCCATTCGAGAAACTACTCGCGCAGGTACCCGAGCCACACCACATCATGCGCCGTAAGGTCGTCTTCGGCCATCGCGACTTCGGGCGGGTGCTCGATGCGATGCGGCGGGGTAATCGCTTCGTGGTGATGACGGGGCTGATGCCCAGCGGCCGAATGCACGTGGGTCACAAGTTGGTGATCGACCAGCTGGCGTGGTATCAGCGGCGGGGTGCAGACATCTATCTATGTGTTGCGGATCTCGAGGCGTATTCAGCGCGCGGCGTCTCCTTTGAGGAGTCGAAGAAGCTCGCCGCGGAGGAGTACCTCGCCAATTATCAGGCGCTCGGGCTGGATGTGGGTCGTTGTCATGTTTATTTTCAATCTCGCAGCGATATCGTTCGTCACCTCGCTTTTCTCTTGGCCAAGCGAGTGAACTTCAGCGAGATGCGCGCGATCTACGGCTTCGCGGGTGAGTCGAATATCTCCCACATTTTTTATCCGATGATCGACGTCGCGGATATCTTGCACCCTCAGTTGAAGGAGTTTGGAGGGCCGCGTCCAACCGTCGTACCTGTGGGCATTGATCAGGACCCCCACCTCAGGCTAGCGCGGGACGTGGCGGCTCGTTTTCAGCGGGAGTTCGGCTTCGTGCTCCCGTCCTCCACCTACCACCGCCTCTTACCCGGCCTGACGGGCGAGAAAATGTCGAGCAGCAAGCCAGAGACGGCGATTTTTCTGACGGATAACGCCGAGGACATCAAGAAGAAAATTAAAGATGCTTTTACGGGCGGCAGGCCCACGGCGGCGGAGCAGCGAAAGTATGGAGCCGACCCGGACAAGTGCAGGGTTTACGAACTCTACGTTTATCACCTCATTCCAGATGATGAGAAGCTCCTAGATTTACGGAAGGCTTGCAAATCTGGGGCGATAATTTGCGGCGAATGCAAGTTGCAGGCGATTGAGCTCATGACGAAGTTCTTGAAGGTGCATCAAGCCAAGCGGGCGCGCGCTGAAGCTAAGGCGAAGAAACTTGTGGATAAAGTTTATTGAGCGCTCACCGGGCGCGAAAGCCTTAAGTCTAGATGACGGAATTTTTACACGCGCGATGACGAGCCTGGCTAAGCTGATTCGTGATGAAGATTTTGAGTCCCCGAGCGCACCTTGAGCAATGATTTAGGAAAATCAGCAAGCTTCATTATCGGCCGTGCTACCTTTGCCCCATGTTTCCATTTGTAATAGAGCATGTACAGAAACATCGAACCCATAGCAATTTTTCCTTGCTTATCGGGGGCCCAGAGTTTTATGTTGTACTTCCAGCATGTTGCAAAGAAATCCCAATGCAAATCTGTTAGATGATGTAAATCCGCCTGCCTCGCATTACTCAACAGACATTCCTCCTCGGACGTGAAAAATAGTGGAACGTAAAACAATTTCGCTCCCTTCAACTTATCCACGAGCTCCATCGTCGCAAGCGTGTCTTTTTCTTCCTCGCCAGGCAGGCCGACAACAAGCGTCGCCAGTGGACAAATGTCGTTATCGTTGAGGATGCCAACTGCTTGAGTGACCACTTCGCACCAGTCTTTTGCTTCGTACGGCAGCGGCTTGCCTTGCATGTATTTTTCAATCAATCTTATGCTTCCCGTTTCTATACCGACTTCAACTGAAGCCACTTTTTTTCCGTTGTATCTCCATCTGCCTTTCTCCACGAGCGTCGGCGCGATTTCCTCAATCATTTTCGGATCGTATGCAATTGGAGGGAGGGCGGCATGCGCAAACTGCAAGTACTCAACGTTCGGTATTCTACCAATTGTTTCTATCAACTCGACGATAGCTTGCTTGTTAGGGGCGAATCGCTCGCCGCATTTATAGAGAAACATGTCATCTGTCTGCAGCACGATCATTCTCGAACCTGCACGCGCGTTGAGTTCCGCTTCCTTTTTAATTTTTTCTAAAGGGAATGAATATCTCGTCCGCATTGTGGGCGAACAGAACTGACATCCTTTGCCGCAGCCCCGGGTTATCTCGACCACGCCAAATAGCGCCGGTTTTTTTATCGTTGGGATCTCATCTAGCTCCGGCTTCTCCGTTTCGACGACCTTTGGTAGTGATTCGCCATTCATTGCTTTTCTGAATATTTCTAACGCGGAGCGGTCACCCTCCCTTATTATCACCGTATTTATCCCATACTCCTCCCGCATGTTTCCCCTGACGATTTGCCAAGCGCCGGAACCTCCAACTATGATTTTCGGCCTATGCCTTTTCCAAATGCGGCGCTTCATCAAATTTCTAAACTCAGCTGCCGCGAGGGGTTCACTACCAAAACCCACCAGCGAAGTGTAAGTTCGGCTGACAAACCCGATACCCAATGGATCCATCGTCGAGATTCCAACTGCCATTGTCCTTGGGCCCACAAATTTGCCGAGGTTAGGTGGGGTGCAGGTCACAACATTATTTTCCCCAAATTCTTCAATCAATAGGGCCTCTATTTTCCTCAATCCATAGGGGGCGAAGAGGGCGCTACCATCATCATTGTTGGGTGTTATAGGATACCAGTATTTCCTTAAAATTTTTATTGGGATTATTTTTGACGGAAAACCCCCTGTGAACGCGATGAAGGGGTTCAAATTAAAATCACTCATTTCTATTACAGAAGCGGTCAGCACGATCGGCACGCCACCGTTATATGGTTCATTATCGCCAATCGAAGTGTTTCGCTTTAGAAATTTGCCAAGCGGTATGAAACTACTGCCCCAGACCAAATGTCAGCCTCCACGAACATATTAAAATTAAGCGTTCTTAAAGTTTCCCCGAAATTTGCAGTAATTTACTTTATCTTCGTTATTCTGAGAACTAACTCTGAGGCCGCAGGTACTTCTCGATGAACTTCGGGTCGATGCGCTTCAGCTCGGCTGTGGGCAGCGTGCGCAGGAGTTCCCACCCCAAGTCGAGCGTGCTCTCGATCGATCGGTCTTCATCTCGCCTTTGGTTCACGAATTCGCGCTCGAAGCGGTCGGCAAAACCCAAGTAACGGCGGTCTCGCTCGGTCAGCGCCTCCTCCCCGACGACCGCAACCAACGCTCGGAGGTCCTTGCCCTCGGCGTAAGCGGCGTAAAGCTGGTTTGAGACATCGCTGTGATCCTCCCGTGTATGCCCTTTCCCTATCCCGTCCTTCATCAGTCTCGAGAGCGATGGGAGCACGTTGAGCGGCGGGTAGACTCCCATGCGGTGGAGCTCGCGATCCATCACGAGTTGCCCCTCGGTGATGTAGCCCGTGAGGTCGGGGATTGGGTGGGTGATGTCATCACCCGGCATGGTCAAGATAGGCATTTGGGTCACCGAGCCCTTCTTTTGCTTTATCCTCCCGGCACGCTCGTACATCGTCGCGAGGTCCGTGTACAGGTAGCTGGGATAACCCCGCCTTCCCGGTACCTCGCTTCGGGCGGCGGAGATCTCTCGCAAGGCTTCGCAGTAGTTCGTCATGTCGACCAAGATGACCAGCACGTGCATCCCTTGGGTGAATGCGAAGTACTCGGCGGTCGTCAGGGCCAAGCGCGGCGTGAGGATGCGCTCGATGGCGGGATCGCTGGCGAGGTTCAAGAAAACCGTTGCCCGCTCGAGCGCGCCAGTTCGCTCGAAGTCGTGCGTGAAGAACGCTGCTTCCTCATGCGTTATCCCCATCCCGCAGAACACCACGGAGAATTTCTCCTCCTCACCGATCACCTTCGCCTGCCTGGCGATTTGCGCGGCGAGCTCGTTGTGGGGCAGGCCCGAGCCCGAGAAGATAGGCAACTTTTGACCCCGGACAAGCGTGTTCATGCCGTCGATGGATGATATGCCGGTCTGGATGAATTCGCTAGGGTACTCCCGTGCCGCCGGATTTATCGGGGCCCCATGCACATCCCACTCGTCCTCGAAAATCGGCTTCGGCCCGCCGTCTATGGGCTCGCCACGCCCGCTAAAAATTCTGCCGAGCAACTCGAGCCCGACGCCGAACTTGATGGTATCGCCCGTGAAGCGAACGCGGGTTTTTAGGGTATCTATACCACTTGTACCTTCATAGACCTGCACCACTGCGCGATCTTCGTAGGCATCCAGTACCTGCCCGTGTTTTGTCTCCCCATCAGGCGTGGTCACCTCGACGACTTCTCCGTAGGCGACGCCGCTCACACCCTCGACTATCATCAGCGGGCCAGAAACTTCAGTGACGGTTAAATATTCACGGCTCTTCACAGTCTCACTTTTCACCCTTCTCACCCTCGGCTGGCGCCTTCCTCGTCCGCATCAGCTCTTCGAACTGCTCCTTGAGCTGTGTTTCAAATTTTTCCTGTTCCTTCGCGAACTTCTCTGGGGGGAGCCGCTTCATACCCGCGATGGTCTCCTTGATCGGCAGCTTTTTGATCTCCTCGACCGAGATGCCCCGTCGTGCTGACTCCACGGAGTTGCGATAGAAATCGAGCACGAGCTTGAACATCCCGAACTGCTTCTCGACAGGGCAGTGGGTGTCAACCTCGTGGAAGGCGAATTGTTGGAGGAAGTCCTCCCGCATCATCCGCGCGGCTTCGAGCACGGCTCGCTCTGGCTCGGGCAAGGCATCGGGTCCCACGAGCTTCACGATCTCCTCGAGTTCGGCCTCCTTCTGGAGCATGGCGATCGATTCATCGCGCAGGGCTTTCCAGTCCTCATGGATCTTTTGTTTCCACCACTCGCGGACGTTGTTGACGTAGAGCGAGTAGCTATTGAGCCAGTGGATGGCCGGGAAGTGGCGACGGTCGGCCAGTCCCGTGTCGAGCGCCCAGAAGACTTTGACGATGCGAAGCGTGTTTTGTGAAACGGGCTCTGAGAGGTCGCCACCCGGAGGCGAAACGGCGCCGAGCACGGTAACAGAGCCGAGCCTCTCCTCGCTTCCGAGCGTCCGCACGCGGCCAGCTCGCTCGTAGAACTCCGCCAGCCTCGAAGCGAGGTAAGCTGGGAAGCCCTCCTCCCCCGGCATCTCCTCGAGGCGCCCGGAGATTTCACGCATCGCCTCAGCCCATCGCGAGGTGGAGTCAGCCATGAGCGCCACATCGTAGCCCATGTCCCGGAAGTACTCAGCTATTGTAATGCCGACAAAGATGCTAGCTTCACGGGCCACTACCGGCATATTGGAGGTGTTAGCCAGGAAGACTTCCTTCTCTTGCAGCAATCTACCTGTTGAAGGGTCCTTAAGTTGCCTAAAGCTATAGAGCACATCAGCCATCTCATTGCCCCTTTCGCCACAACCCACGTAAATGTTCAGATGAGTCTGAGCCCATCTAGCCAGTTGCTGCAAGGCAACTGTCTT
>JAUWYN010000048.1 GCA_030615805.1 Hadesarchaea archaeon
CAACTCCATACGTGGTCGAGGGCACGGGTGAGCGCGCTGGGACGCTGATCTTGAGGCTCACCGATTTTGGCATCGGGGATAAAGTTCTCGTCCGTTCAGATGGCACCGCCGTTTATACGGCGCGCGACATCGCCTACCAGCTCTGGAAGTTTGGGCGGTCGAAGGCGGGACTGCGGTTCAAGCTGCACTCCAAGCGCCCGGATGGCACCAAGACCTACACGACCGCTCAGCGGGGCAGGTCGAGCGCGAAGTTTGGCCGAGCTGACAAAGTCATCAACGTCATCGGAGCAGAGCAGCGGTTCCCCCAGCGGGTCGTCTTCACCGCACTCAAGGCGCTCGGGCTGGAGCGGGAACACGAGAGCTCGCACCATCTCGCCTACGAGCACGTCTGGCTTCCTAGCGGCAGGTTCTCCGGGCGCAAGGGCACATGGGTTGGGTTTTCCGTCGACGATGTCATCGAGGAGGCGGTAGCCCGTGCCTACGTGGTTGTCGAAGAACACGCCCCCAAGGCGAGTGAGAGATTCAAACGCGAGGCCGCTGAGCTGGTGGGGGTGGGTGCGGTTCGGTACTCGTTGGTTTGTATTTCCCCCGAGAAGCGCATCACGTTCAAGTGGGAGGAGGCACTCAATTTTGATCGCAACAGCGGCCCAGCGGTGCAGTATTCTCACGCTCGGGCATGCAGCATTTTGAAAAAGGCGAAGCGTCGCGGGGGGAAGCACCCCAGCGATGTCTTCAAGTTGCCCGAGGAGGAGCGCCTGATCAAGTTGCTCGCGAGGTTCCCAGAGATCGTGCGCGAAGCAGGCGAGAAGCTGCAGCCGAACTTACCCGCGCTCTACGCGGCCGAGCTCGCGCTGGCGTTCAACACATTTTATGAGGCAGCCCCCGTGATCGAGGCTGAAACAGCTGAGCTCAGGGCTGCACGTCTGCGATTGGTAAATTGTATTAGGATAGTGTTGCACAACGCGCTCGATTTGGTGGGGATAGTAGCCCCGAAGCGGATGTAGTTACTCTTGGAGGCCTGCCCTGAATTCGCCCCGCTCGAGGTGTTCGTACCACTCTCGCCCCACTGGTTTCTGTTGATGCAACTCCTTTCGGCGCGCCTCGAGCAGCTCTGGCTTTCGACCGATGAGTTCGGAGGCCGAGAGTACCCGATGTCCACTCCGCTCGGCCTCAGCGTGCACGGGCTTCAGATATTCCCGGTACTCCAAACTTCGCAGGAGGTGATGGTCTACAATGCTTAGCGGTACTTCGCCTGCGATTTTGATCATGTTGTTACAAGCCCTCACGAGGCTCTCTTCATCTATCTTGAATCCTTTCAAATAAAGAGGAGGACCGCCGATCAGGAGCGCATCCGGTTCCTGTTTCATGATGAGCGTGAGCGTGGTGTCATCGATTGGGCCTTGCACGTCTGAGGCGTGCACGACCGAGCAGCCCGGCGTTTGAATCGTCAGCATGAGCACGTACCCAAGTTGTGATTCAGGGGTGCCGTGAAAAACTGGTCTTGAGAACTTGAGAATGGTGCGGCCAAATTTGAAGCTCTTGCCGTCAGCGACGCGGATTTCCTTGACGAGTTTCGAGTTGAACTTCTTAAACATGTAGCCCCGCTTTCGCTGGCTCAAGTTTATGTTCGAGCTTGTGTCCTTCGCCAGGATGAGCTTTCCCCGGTAGAGTCGTTCAGCGAGCTTGGGTGAACTCCACACCCAGAGCCAATCCTCGAAGCTGGGGACGTAGTGGTCGAAGTGATAGTGGCTTATCGTCAGCACATCGGCATTCCGTGCGGCGTCCAAAATTTCCTGTCGAGAGCGGGCGAGTGCTACATACTCATGTTCGTGCGGACTTAGCTTAAACCGCGGTCCAAGGGCGGAGCCTGGGTCGATGACGAGTTTGAGGTCATCAGTTTCGACAAACGTAGCCATACTCCGGATGCCGAAGCTCTCGAAGGCGAGCGGGAGCACCCGAATTTCACCGTTGCCCACGGGTACTGGCTTCATGCGATCAAATCCACTTGCTCCACGAAAACTTAAATCCCAAGCGCCGCATACAACTACCGATGCCCACGCACTTGAACTACTTGAAGCGCCCGAGGCTCAAGCGCCCTATGCTCATCGCCGGCTTGCCAGGCATAGCCCACATAGGCAAGCTGGCAGTCGAGTATTTGACCCACAAGCTTCGAGCAAAAAAATTTGCCGAGCTGTATTCTGAGCACTTCCCCGAGTGGGTAGTCCGGGACGATGGCTCGGTCAAGACGTTGAAAGTAGATCTCTTCCATTGCAAGCCCGATGGGTTAAAGCGTGACCTCTTGCTCGCCACCGCCGATGCCCAAGCGGCCTCGCCGGCGGGGCAGTACAGGCTCACGGGCGAGATCTTAGACATCGCGGCGCAGCTTGGAGCGGACACCGTTGTCACGATGGCGGCATACGTGCTCTCCCCTCGCGAGTCGAAGGCGAAGGTTGTCGGGGCGGCGTCGGATATTGAGACGGTTAAGCTCCTCCGCGAGCACGGGGTGGAACTTCTCGACAGCGGGATGATAGTAGGGATGAACGGCTTGCTCCCAGGGTTGGCCGCGGCGCGAGGCATGCGCGGGTTTTGCCTGTTGGGCGCCACCCAAGGGGGGCTGCTCGATGTCGGGGCGGCGGAATCAGTTCTCCGAGCTTTGAGCGAGGTGCTGGGGTTTGAGTTGGATTTGCAGGAGCTTCACAAACATGCGATGACCCTTCCCAGGTTCAGGCCGCCCAAGCTCAGGATGCCGAGTGGGGTCGAGGAAGAAATCAGCTACATCCGTTAGGTCGCTCAACTCCGGTATAAACGCTTCATGCAGATCACGACAATGGCGAGGAGCACAACGGGAACGATGGCCTAATAACCCTAGTATCGATGAGAGCACCCGGCCCTCTCCACCGAGCTGAGAATTTAAGTCTTAGAAATCAGGAGTAAAATCGGTGCCCAAATGTCAGGGGAACTATCGGACAGGGAAATGGGAAATATAGCGAGGGCTTTTGTGAGGCGCTCGATGAGGATAGGGAAGGGGCGCGGCAAGTACGATGCGGTGAGGATCCTTTACAACCGCACCGACCCGAGCTGTGAAAAATTCGTCTTCAAGGTTGAGGAAGAATGCTGGCGGGTGGGCGCGCACACACTTTCGCTTGGCTACTCCTCAAAGAGGCAAAAATTAAAGTACATGTTATCCCCCGAAGACTCCCTGCGCGAGATGAGCCCGTTCGCGGAGGCGATAGCGAGGCGGGCGGACGTGCTGATCTTCATCGGGGAGGAGGATGAACCAAATTGGGCGAGGGGGCTTACGGCAAAAGTTAAATTAACCGCACCCATTCGGGAGCGACTTCACGAGATAACCGATCGAAGGCGGACGAGGTGGGCATACTTCGGCTGGCCCGTCCCGAGGGCAGCTCGCGCCTACGGTTGTCCGGTCAAGCGATTCAGGGAGATTTTTTTCAACAGCATCCGGAGGACCTTCACGCGGGAACTGCTCAAACTTTGCGAGTTTTATCGTGCGGCTCTTGCGGGAAAAAATGAGGTTCGGATAGTGGCGGACGATGGCACGGATTTAGTTTTTAGGATAAAGGGTCGTCCGGTGCTGGTCGATGATGGCATGATTTCCCGAGAGGATTTTGCGCGCGGCGATGTCGGGGTGAACATTCCAGCGGGGGAGGTCTTCGTTGCACCGCTTGAGACGAGTGCGGATGGGGGGATATTGTTTGAAAAGGTTGCGATCCCGGGGTTCGGAAAACTTGAAGGGTTGAAACTCGAGTTCAGGAGGGGCAAGGTCGTGAGCTACGAGGCGATATATGGCAGGGAGAACTTCACCAAATTCCTCGCGGCGAACATGGGCGAGAAGGACCGCATCGGGGAGTTCGGCATAGGCACGAATCCGGGTGCAGCATACACAGGGGGCAGCATAATCATCGACGAGAAGATTTTCGGTACGGCTCACATCGCTATAGGCAACAACCGCGGAGCCTACCACGGCAAAAATCGCGCTTCGAGCCATCTCGACATCATCAAAGATATGCGGCGAGGGCAAGTTTTCGTGGACGACGAGCTCGTCATGGACAGAGGTAAACCCACTTGATGGTAGGTTGCAACTCCAGTTATGATTTGAGTAAAGAGAAAGTTTGTGCTCCTGTGTTAAGTGATTTATATTCAACTTCACAAAGGACATCAGAGGTAAACAAGTCGGTGGGAAATAGATGGAAATAATTTTTACCATCCTCTTTATTTTGGCGGTGGTATGGGGTGTTGGGCTACTATTTGAAAAATTCGGCCAACCTCTAATTTTAGGGGAGCTCCTAGCGGGGCTGGTCATCGGCCCTTCCATCTTGGGTGTAGTGGGGAGCACCATAGGTGAAGTGAGAATTACAGGTCTCATAGGGGAACCCATTTTCCAATGGACCGAAGCTATGGGTCTCCTTGCCACGTTAGGGATATTTTTCCTGATGTTCTATGCAGGGCTAATAACCGATCCAAAAAAATTAGGGAAGAGGGTAAAGACCTTTTTTGGAGTGGGGATAGCGGGCACCTTCATACCTCTACTTTTCGGATGGCTCGTCACTTGGTTCTTTACACACGATTTTTGGATAGCGCTCATCGTGGGACTCGCCATCTCGGGCACTTCTCTTGTTACCAAGGTGAGGATACTCGGCGACTTGGGCATCCTCAAATCTAAAGTTGGGTACACCATGATGGGCGGGGCGATGGTGGACAATATTCTCACGTTCATCATCCTCGCCGTGGTCATGAAGGCAATAACAGTGGGAATAGTGGGTCCTTTAGATGTAGTGTATACAGTAGCGCTGGTAGTAGCCTTCTTCGGAATCGCGCTGTTCATCGGCTATCGTATTTATCCACTAGTTGGGAAGTTCTTCGTCCACCCAGGGGCGAGAGGGTTCACGTTTGCTCTAGTCATGGGCCTCCTCATCGCTGGTATCGGACAGATGATGGGGGTACACTTCATCATCGGTGCATATCTGGCGGGCTTGTTCGTGCGGGAGGAGTTCGTTGGCGGAGCATTTCGGGATTTGAATCGGCGCTTCCAAACTCTTAGCCACGGTTTTCTGGGACCCATATTTATCGTGAGCGTGGCTTTCCACGTGAGCTTTGGAGTGTTTGAAACTCACACCTTATTCCTGATAGCACTCATCATAGCGGCGATAGCTGGGAAGGTAATAGGGGCGGGCGGCGGAGCATATCTCACTGGGGTTGGAAAAAGAGAGGCGCTCACCATTGGCATAGGGATGAACGGGCGGGGGACGGTAGAACTCATCTTGGCAATGGTCATTGTTGGTGTCGCTAGTGATATAGGGATCTCATCTGCCGAGGCTGGTATCTATGTGTCCTTGCTCGTTTTCACGGCCTTTGTGACCACCCTCATTACTCCAATAGGGTTAAAGTACATGCTCCGAAAACGTTCTAAAAAGAAGTAAAGTCAGCTGCTTCGCTTGCTCGAAATTCGAAACAATTTATTTAAATTTACAAATGTTGATCCTAGGGAATACCCACCAAGAAAAAGCTTCGCGAGTTCGGTTTGGTTTAAAAAAAAGAAAGGGAAAGAGCAGAGTTTTATCTGCTCTTTGCAGCCTCGTAGATTGCCCTCAATGCAATGATCATCGCCGCCGCGCCCATGAATACCGTTAAGGTCGCTGCTAGCCGAATGAGTTCCGTTGGTATGGTCAC
>JAUWYN010000038.1 GCA_030615805.1 Hadesarchaea archaeon
CCAACAGAGCTTACGCCGCATTTATCGCCCTCGTGGTCGGAGCGTACCTCTTGATTGAGGGAGTTTACCCAGCCCCCGAAAGCTTGGTCGATGGGGCATTTATCGCGCTGGGGGCCGCGCTCACACTCAGTTATTTCTGGCTGATCGGCGATTATTTCTGGCGCCGGCTCCGGATGCCCCCCGAGATGACCTTCATGCCGGTCCTGCTCGTGCTGGGGCTAACAATATTGGGTTTCGGTTTAATCAGGCCGGGACTCGTTTCGATTGAACTCAAGCTTTCGCTAGCGATCCCAGGGCTCGTGCTCGCCCTCGTCGCAGGGTTCAAGCTGTGGAAGGCGATCAAGGAGCGGGGCCTATAGCCCGAGCGCCGCCAGCACGCCATCCTTCAGCCCCACGAACTCGTTGTCTAGGCTCGCGATGGGAGTCATCGTCGGACGGACCTGCATCGCCACGGCGTAGATAGCCGCTAGCCCCGTCAGCGAGCAAAGCAGGCTCAGCTTGGTCATGGTTTTCTCATCCATTCTCTCCCGCCGAGGCTTTGGGTGGGGGTTCTTTATAAAGGGGAAAATTTGCTTGAATGCTTTTATAAAACACAATCAATTGAGTTTGGGGATAGCTTGCGAAGGTTTTTGGTACTGGGGTTGATCTCATTCGCGTTGCTCATCCAGCCTTTGACGAGCGCAGAGCAGTCAAGCGAGTCCGCCGTGTATAGGATTACCCAGAACTATAAAGTCACGAATCAAGGGACAAGTAACGCAACAGATGTGACTATTATCATTTATGTCTTAGAAAATTGGTCTGAGTGGGCTAGTCAGGAAGTACTGGCTGAAAACTTGCCTTCCGGACAAGTTTTGGACCCCGAGGACAATCGATTCATCCGAATTTCTATAGACTCCCTCGGAGCAGGTGAAAGCAGGGATATCGCAATTACTCAAACTGTTAGGGTAAGCTCAATCGATTTGCAGTTTAACCTCGATACAGTGGGGGATTCCGCCCCGCCGGAGATCGGAAACACCTCCCATGTGGATGGCCTGTGGGAAAGCGACACAGCGGAGATCACGAACCAAGCACAGGAATTAACGGATAATCAGCCCAACTTTTACTACAAGGCCAAGCAGATTTTTGAATTTGTAAAAAGGCACGTAACTTATGTTCAGTCGCCAGACGTATTTGGCGCTCTTCAAGTGTACCAATCTCGTACAGGAGATTGCGCTGACCAATCTAACTTGTTTATCGCCCTCTGTCGTGCCGTGGACATACCAGCAAAATTTGTATCATGCTATGCTTACCAGTCAGAGTTTGAGCCAAATCTTGGAAGTATGGGTCACGCGTTTGCAATAGTGTATCTACCCAACGTTGGCTGGATTCCAGTTGATCTAACATGGAATAGGCCCACTGGCTTGTTCGGTGAACTTGGTTCAGATCACATAATCTCGGCAATCAGTGACGGCGAGGACATGTTCGGCTGGGGAGGTGATTTAATTTCACCAGATGTGGTGAGAATAACATACAGGGGCGGCAGTTGTGTCGTCGAGCTTGAGAGTAGCAGGATAACACGCGAGGTAGCTGTTGAGCCAACGATTTACGCGGGTTCAAAGATCCAAAACAGTACCTGGAGGTTTTCGGTCGATGTCAGCAACGTGGGTACCCAAAGCATTGACAACGTGAGGGTGGAGCTACAGGTCGATAACATATACTTTGAGGTGCCGCCAGCCGAGGTGTTGGGTGCCATCGGAAGTGGGACGCATCAAATGGCGTACTTCGATGTCCACGTGAAGCAAAGTGTGGAGAACAGCCCCGTCACCGCTGTTGTAACGTATGATACCTCATACGGAACTTTTCGAGCCGAGAGTCAAGTCTCCGCGTCAGCAACTTTGCCCCCACCAATATCCGAGTTACCAATTGATTTGATTCTCATCCTCCTCGCGTGCGTTGTAGGGGCAATAGCAGTCGTGGCGGTCGTGCTCCTCCGGCGATGAAGTTTTATATGCGCGTCTCGAACTAGGTGTGATACAAATGTACGGCTTCACGGGAACGATCGTTGGGGTTCGATGCAAGGAGGGAATCGCCCTGGCCTCGGACACCCGGGGCACAGCCTACTATCTAGTGCTCAGCAAGCGCGTTCGGAAGGTCTTCAAGCTCGAGGAGCGCATCGGGGCCGCCGTCTCGGGAAGCTCGGGCGATGTCCAGAGCTTGGTCAGCATGCTTCGAGCTGAGGCTAACCTCTACCGCCTGAGCCACGGGCGCCCGATCTCGGCGAAAAGCTTGACTCAGGTGGCGTCAAACATGCTTCATGGGCGGCGGGTATTTCCCTACATAGTGGCGGGTGTGATTTCCGGCGTCGATGACGACGGGCCACGCCTTTACTTCCTCGACCCCGTGGGGGGCAAGCTCGAGGAGGAAAAATTTGCGAGCGCCGGCACCGGATCTACGGTGGCTTACGGCGTGCTCGAGCAGAGCTACCGCGATGGGATGAAGCTCGACGAGGGGGCGAAGCTGGTGGCGCAGTCGATTAAGATTGCGATCGAACGGGATGCCGCGACTGGGGACAAGACGGTCATCGCACTCATCGACGAGCGAGGCTACCGCGAGCTCTCTGAAGAAGAGGTAGAGAAGCTCATCGAGTAAGACCGAGTCTCTCCGCTAGCTCGAGTTGGTTCAACACTTTTCTCTCGGCATGGTCGTAGACGCGCATGGTGTCCCCGCTGAGTTCGTCGATCACTAAAAGTTTATCGTCGGCGCGCCCGAACTCAAGCTTCATGTCGATTAGCTCGAGCCCTATATCGGCCAAAGCCCTCTGAATCAACCCCGCCACCCTACGCGCGGTGACCTCGATCCGCCCGAGCTCGACATCGCCCGCGAGCCCGAGCTTGAGGGTCGTTTGCCGCGTGATCGGTGGGTCCCCCAGGGCGTCGTCTTTCAGGTTGAACTCGATCAAGTTGAGGGGTGCGAGAGGTTCGACGTGCCCGCGGTACCTCTTCAAGAAGCTGCCGAAAGCCTTCGCGCGGTAGACCACCTCGAGTGGTATAGGGGTCGTCAGTACGACTTCGATCTCATCGTTCGAGCGCGAACCCCTGAAGTGCGTCGAGATACCAGCCTCGCCAATCAATTTAAAGAAGTATGCGGCCACTTTTGCCGAGGCAGCGCCCTTTCCATCCAGACGCCCTACGACCAAATTTCCTCCTGGATCTGAGTTGCCCTCCGCGTCGCCCGTCATCTCGTCCTTGAACTTCAGCACGGCGTGGTCCTCGGCCCTCGAGAGGCGCTTGGTTTTGCCCTCGTAGATGATCTCCATCCGCTAACCCAGCTTCCAATCGTCGCCCACGTCTTTAAGCTCTAGCTCCTAAAGCTTCGCCCGCGTCAGTATTCTATTTTTATCCCACCAAACGCGGACGGGCGAAAAACTTAAAGTTGGGTAAATTTAAATGGAATGGCAAAAAATCACAAGAGGTTGGAGTTATGGTTGCAAAAATCATAGGCTTGGGCGTAAGCTCGATAGATGAGTTTGTGATAGTCGAGGAGTTCTGCAAACCTGACGACAAGATTTGGATAAAAAATTTCGCGAGGCAATGTGGGGGGGTCGTCGCGAATTTCTGCGTGGGGGTGGCGCGCAACGATGTCAAGTCCGGTTTCATGGGTTCAGCTGGCGACGATCCCAACGGTCATGAGATAGTACAAAATTTTAAAAATCACAACATGGACATGGACCATTTCTTTCTGAAAAAAGAGACAAAAACTCCTGTCAACATCATAGTTGTGGATTCTCACGGAAGTCGCCAAATACTTCAAGATATATACATGGAAAAAAATGTCCTCGGGGCGGATGAAATTATACCAGATTATGTTGCCAAAGCCGATATTTTCCACACGGATGCCGTGAAAATTGATGCGGCCAAAAAATGCATGAAAATAGCAAAGGAAGCTGGCAAGAAAGTTTCGTTCGACCTGGAAAGGCATGTCGCCGTGTATGGTTTGGATGCGATCAAGGATTTGCTTGGAATGACGGATATCCTCCTGCCCAACCGTAGAGGAGCCCTTGAACTTACCAAGGAAACAGATGTTAAGAAGGCGGCGAAAAAACTGTTGAGCTTTGGCCCGGAGCTCGTCCTCATAACAATGGGTGAAGATGGATCTATGCTTGTAACGTCCGAGGGGGAGCACCGAATACCCATCTATAAAGTTGAAAATGTGGTGGACACGACAGGCGCAGGCGATTGCTTCAACTCGGCTTTCATCAGCTGCATTTACAAGGGGATGACCCCGAGGGAGGCTGCAGATTTTGCAGCGGCATCCGCGGCCCTTTCTGTGACGAAGATAGGTGCCCAATCCATGCCGACATTGAAAGAGGTTGAAAAGTTTTTAGCGGGCAAACCCCAGAGGGGAACGGTGAGGTGAGAACATGGCTCATGGTTACAATGGCAAGGTTTTACGCGTCGATTTGTCAAGCGGAAAAATCTCGGTGGATGAGCCGGATGAGGTTTGTTACAGGAGGTACCTTGGGGGAAGAGGTGCTGCGCTTTACTACCTCCTGAAGGAGATGGATCCGGGCGTGGACCCGCTTGGACCGGACAACTTGCTGATATTCGCACCAAGTGTCCTCACGGGAGCCCCCATACAGGGTGCCTCTCGGTTCTCGGTCGCCTGCAAGTCGCCGCTGACCGGAACCTATGGTGAGGCGGAGGCAGGGGGGCATTGGGGGCCCGAGTTGAAGTTTGCCGGTTATGATGCGGTGGTCGTCAAAGGGAAGTCGGAGAAGCCAGTTTACCTGTGGATTCATGACGGTGAGGCAGAGATCCGCGACGCAAGTAAGATATGGGGAAAACCCACCAAAGAGGCTCAGGAAGGTATCCGCGAGGAGCTCAAAGATAACAGGATAAGGGTCGCCCAAATAGGCCCGGCAGGTGAAAAACTTGTCCGGTTTGCCTGCATCGTCAACGAGTTGAGTGACGTGAATGGTCGCGGAGGCATGGGCGCGGTCATGGGGTCGAAAAATCTCAAGGCGATAGCAGTAAGGGGGACGAAAAGGATCGACATAAAAGACCCCGACAAGGTGACTGCCCTGGTGAAGTGGTTTAATCAGAATTACATGAAAAACGCTGATGTTTCGGGACTTAACCGCATCGGCACATCTCAGTATGTCCTCGCGCTCAACGAATCAGGAGCCCTCCCGACTAGGAACTTCCGCGATGGTGTGATTGAAGGTGCTGAGAAGATAAGTGGGGAAACGATGAAGGAAACCCTACAGGTCGGCCAAAAGGCATGTTTTGCGTGCTCTGTTGCATGCAAGAGGGTGGTCAAGGTAGATGGGCCCTTCAAGGTTGACTCGGCTTACGGAGGTCCAGAGTACGAATCCATCGCCGCTTTGGGTTCTTGCTGCGGCGTCACCGATTTGAAAGCTGTCGTGAAGGCCAACGAGATCTGCAATGCATACGGGATGGATACCATATCCGCAGGGGCATCGGTTGCTTTTGCGATGGAGTGCTTTGAGAACGGCATCCTGACGAAAAAAGACACGGGTGGAATTGACCTCAGATTTGGCAACGCTGAAGCCATGGTGAAAGTGGTGGAGATGATAGCCAAACGTGAGGGCTTAGGCGACATCCTCGCTGAGGGCGTCAAGGCCGCCGCCGAAAGGATTGGCAAGGGAGCTGAGAAGTTTGCCATGCACGTCAAGGGTAAGGAGATCCCAATGCACGAGGGCCGCTGGAAAACGGGAGTAGGGTTGGGCTACGGCGTTTCTCCTACTGGAGCTGACCACGTTCAGATGGAGCACGACCCCTGCTTCGAAGAGAAGGGTTTCTTCATTGATCAACTCAACTCGATCGGCATCCTTGAACCTGTGCCAAGCCTTGACCTCGGCGAGCGTAAGGTCAGGTTGTTTACTTACCTGCAACACTGGTGGAGCTTGGGCAATTGCATCGACATATGCCTGTTCACGACCGCTCCTGCTAGGGTTTGGAAAATACCACAGGTGGTGGAAATGGTAAATGCAGTCACGGGTTGGGACACTACGACATGGGAGCTCATGAAGGTCGGGGAACGCGCCACCACGATGGCCCGAGCATTTAACGTCAGGGAGGGTTTCACTAAGGATGATGACTGGTTGCCGGAGCGGCTTTTCCAACCGCTCGAAGGCGGGCCGCTAAAAGGCACGAAACTCTCGAAGGATGTCTACAGACAGGCGGTCGTCGCGTACTATCAGATGATGGGCTGGACCGAAACTGGCGTGCCCACCAAGGCAAAGTTAGAGGAACTCGATGTCGGATGGGTCGCCGACAAGTTAAGGAAATGAATTTTTGATCCAAAAAGTGAGAAAACTTAGCTTTTTGCCAACCATTTTAAAATCTGGGATATGAATTGAATGTATTGATCACCTAATTCCATGTCATCAATTGTTACTCTTTTTGTTCCCCAATCTACCATTCCACCGACCCAATGCGGTGATGCATCGGTCATAAATGCAAGACTTCTGCCCTTTCCATACTTGCGAACTGCGAGCAAGGGATTTTCTTCTTCAGCCAACCTTATTCCTTCAACCCTATCTTTCCCAGAAGATTCTATCCTTCTCGAAGTTAGGAGAATTTCAGCGTCAGGTTTTGCGTTGACTTTATTGTATCCACAAATAGTTGGTGCATCATTCCATGGCAATCCTTCTAGGATCGGATGTTCTTTTTTCTTGATTATCTTGAAACCATTTGAATCATTAATCCTATCATCCTCTGGTAAACAATTTACCGGCAGTACTTCTTCAACTGGTGTACCCTTGTAGTTTCCCTTGGAACCGGTAAATGACCACCATCCACCTATCATTCCTAAGCTCCCACCCTTTTCCACATATTCTTTCAACAACTTCATTCGGTCTGATAATTCCAAACCCGGAGCATCGCTTATTACTACTGCATTGTATTCCGATAATTGGTCCTGCGTCGATGGCATTTCCTGTAGTCGATCTGGTGGGATATGGGTAAAATCAATACCTGATTTTTTCATTACAGCTATCAAGTATTTCGCATATACTTCCGGTTCGCCAGCCAGTAATAATTTCATGGTTGCAGATAGGTGACTTAAACATTTAAACCTTTCTTAAGACAAATCGAT
>JAUWYN010000030.1 GCA_030615805.1 Hadesarchaea archaeon
CTAATCTTTCCCCCCGGTTGTCGATGATGATTGAACCTTTCGATCCGTACACCTCCATGTACATGTACCCGGACCACTCCGTCCATGAGGATTGGACGAACGCCATCCGCCCATCTCTGGTCCTGAACAGCCCCATCCCGTTATCCTCGACATCTATCGGCATCTGAAGCGTGTGCACGTAACCAAAACAGTCCGAGAAATCCCCCATGAACCAGCGGAAGAGGTCGAGGATGTGGGCCCCGTTGTCCAGCATGGTCCCCCCTCCAGCGATGTCCCGCTTCACGTTCCAAGCGTGCAGCACCTTCTTCCCGTCGTGGCCAATCCACCCCCGAATGAACAGAGGCCTGCCGATCGCCTTCTCATCGATCAGCTCCTTCGCCTTCTTTACGTTTGAGAAATATCGAAGGTTTGACCCGGTCTTCAGGAAGACCTTGTTTCGCTTCGCAGCATCAACCATCGCGCGCGCTTCCTTTGGGGTTCGCGCCAGCGGCTTCTCGCAGATAACGTGTTTTCCTGCCTCGAGGGCGGCAATCGTGATGGGGGTGTGGAATTTGTTGGGGGTAGCAACTATCACGCAATCCACATCATCCCTTTTCACGGCTTCGCGATGATGGGTGTAAAATTTACATCCAATCTCCTGGGCCAAATTTGAAACACGTTTTTCGTCGACGTCTATCAGGCATGTAATTTTAGCGCCAATTTTCCTGAGCGCGTTTATCCTTCGTGAGCCAAACCCTCCGCAACCGACCACGGCGAAGCCGAGTTTCGACATGAGGTCATCCCTTGGCTGACGCTATCGTTTCGGCTATAAATCTTATTTGGTCCTTGGTGAGGGTGTTGCCCGATGGGAGGTTTATTCCCTTCCTACCGAGCTCCTCCGCGACCGGGTATTTTTCACCATTGTACTGCTTCGCGTAGACCGGCTGGGTGTGGATTGGATAGAAGGCTGACCTCGTGTCGATCCCCTTCTCCCTTAGGTACCCCATCAGCTTATCCCTACCCATCCCAAAAGAGTCATCCACAAGCACTGTATACATCCAGTAGACGTTTTTTGCCCAGAGGGCCTCCGGAGGTAGTGTTATCCCACCAACATCCTTGAGCAGCGAGTTATACAATTCAGCGTTGCGCCTCCGGGTTTCCACCGACTCATCGATCAGGTCCATCTGAGCGACCCCTACGGCGGCCTGAAGGTTTGTCATGCGATAGTTGAAGCCGATATATCGATGGAGGAAGCGCTTTGGTTCGAATGCTTGGTCACGCAGAAGCCTCGCCATCTCCGCGATCTTTTCGTCGTTGGTTACCACCATCCCACCCTCGCCGGTCGTTATGATTTTATTAGCATAGAAACTGAAGCAACCTGCGTCTCCTAGGGCACCGGCCCGCTTACCTTTGTACTCCGCCCCGTGCGCCTCAGCAGCGTCCTCGATCACGTAGAGATCGTGTTTTTTCGCGAGCTCTAAAATCGGGTCCATATCGCAGGGGTGGCCGTAGGTGTGCATGACCATAATGGATTTGGTTTTTTTCGTGATTTTCTCCTCGATTTTAGCCGGATCAATGTTCCAAGTTTGAGGTTCAGAGTCGACTAGTACTGGCGTGGCACCCGTGTAGGTGACGGAGTTGGCCGTTGCGATCATCGTGAAGGTCGGGACTATTACCTCATCACCGGGCTTCAACTCTATGCTGGCGAGGACCAGATGGAGAGCCGTAGTCCCGTTGCAGGTGGCTACTCCATACTTCGCGCCACAATACTCGCTGAACTTTTCTTCAAATTCAGTGATGTACTTTCCTTTCGAGGAAATCCAATTAGTCTTGATGCAGTCGATGACGTACCCCAGCTCCTTCTTGCCTAATTTTGGCTCACATACAGGGATCATCTTTTCAAGCCACCTCACTAGGTGTCCTCATTTAGTACTTCTTAAATTAACGTTTTCCGTCAGGGTATTGGATGGCGGGCCCGCGGGGATTCGAACCCCGGATCTGCAGCTTAGAAGGCTTGCGGGTGTTGCCACTTGCCGCCTTATCCAGCTTGGCCACGGGCCCACGTTAAATTCGGCGTGCAACGATTTAATACATCCGGCCTAAATTAACCCGGTATCATGCCAAAATTATTCGGGACTTTCGGGGTTCGGGGGCTGGTAAATAAGGAGGTAACCCCCAAGCTTGCGTTTGACCTCGGCCTAGCCTTGGCGACGCACTTGAAAGGTAAGGGAAAAGTCGCGGTGGGTTACGACAACCGCACCTCAAGCGAGATGTTAGAGCAGGCCATCATTGCAGGACTTACAGCAGGGGGGTGCGACGCGATCAGGCTGGGCCTGACACCCACGCCAGTGCTCTCATTCGCAATCCGTCATTTCTCGTGCGACGGGGGCATCATCATCACGGCATCGCATAACCCCCCCGAGTACAACGGGATCAAGTTCTGGGACCGAGAGGGTGCGGGATTCGAACGCAGGCGCGAGCGAGAAATCGAGTGCATTGTGGCGAGGGGGGGCAAGCGAGTGGACTGGCGGCGCATAGGGCGTGTGAGTGAGGTCGATGCGCTAAACTCCTATATCGGAGCCATCCTCAAACGCGTTCCAAAACTCAAGCGAAAGTTAAAGGTAGTAATCGACTGCGCAAATGCAGCGGGGAGCGTGGTGACCCCTCGCCTGCTCCGTGAGCTGGGATGCGAGGTGGTATCGATGAATTGCCAGCTCGACGGCACTTTCCCCGGGCGCCCTCTCGAGCCGGTGCCTGAAAACTTGGGGGAGCTCACTCGAACCGTGGTGGCATGCAGGGCTGACTTGGGAATAGCCCAAGATGGTGACGCCGACCGGACGCTTGTGGTGGACGAGCGGGGTGAAATCCTCAGTGGTGACCGAGTGTTTGCGCTCGCTGCGCTGCATTACCTGCGCGGACAGAGGCGACCCCGCATCGTGACCACGGTAGCGACGAGCTCGGTGCTCGACGATGTCGCGGCAAAACTCGGGGGCAGGGTCTTCCGCACCAAGGTGGGCGAGCCAGAAATCGTGGGAGAGTTTCGAAAACGAGGGGGCGAGATAGGTGGCGAGGAGAATGGTGGGGTGCTGTTCTTCGACTGGCTGCCCTGCCGCGACGGGATGATGACGGCGGTAAAGTTCTTGGAGGCCCTAGACTCCAGTGGGATGAAGGTTTCTGAGCTCGACGCGACGCTACCTCGTTATCACCAAGTTAAACAACGGGCGAGGTGTCCGGACGAGCTCAAGCCCAAGGTGCTCAAGGTGCTCGCCAATCGTTTTTCCAGATACAAGCCCGACACCAAGGATGGGGTTCGGGTGAGGTTCGACGACGGCTGGCTCCTGCTCCGGCCATCCGGGACCGAGCCCATCTTCCGGTGCTTCGCCGAGGCGCGGAGCGAGAAGCGGGCGAAGGAGCTGGCGAAGCTCGGGCTGCGCGAGCTGAAATCTTGTATAAGGACAAGAAAACGCTCCAGCCGGTGAGCCAGATGAGCCCAACCAAACCGCACGTGTCGGTAATCATCGTCAACTGGAACGGCGAGCGTTTTTTGAAACCGTGCTTGGACTCGCTCTTTCGCCAGCACTACAAATCCTTCGATGTTTACATGATTGACAACGCTTCCACAGATGGGTCTGTGAAATTTGTCGAGAAAAGATACGCGAGCAAGGTGAAATCTGGAAAGCTGAAGTTGGTCCGCAACGACAAGAACTATGGATTCGCCGAGGGGAATAACATCGGGATCCGCCGGGCGTTAGAAAATCCGCGAGTCAAATACATTGCAACGTTGAATGCCGACACCGTCGTGGACGAGGAGTGGCTGGGAAAACTGGTGCTTGCGGCGGAACGCGATGGAAAAATCGGCATGTGTCAGGGCAAGATCCTCCTAATGGATAAAAAGAGAATTGATTCGACCGGGCTGCTGTTTTACCGGAGTGCAACTTGGTGGGATCGAGGCGAGGACGAGAAAGATGCACGCCAATATGATTCCAAGAGGAAAATTTTCGGAGTCTGCGCCGCTGCCGCACTGTACAAGCGCAAAATGCTGGAGGACACGGCGGTCGGTGGCGAGTTCTTCGACAGCGGCTTCTTCGGCTACTGTGAAGACATCGACCTCTCAGTGAGGGGTAGGCTGCGCGGCTGGTGGGCGGTCTACGAGCCGGGCGCAATCGTGTACCACCACAGGGGAGGAACTACCGGACCCGAGACGAAGTTCCAAGTTTACCACGCGCAGAGAAACAACTTGATGTTCATCTTCAAGGTGTTGCCGTCGAGCTTCATAACAAAAAACCTCCCTCTGATATGCCTCTCTCAGCTTGGAGGGATCGTGGTCTATGCTCGCAGGCGCCGGCTTCTGGTTTTCCTGAAGGCCAAGCTGGGCGCGGTGCGGAGGTTGGGGAAGATGCTGTCCAAACGAAAGAAAATCTTCAAAAAAGGCACCAAAATCGATCTTAACAAAGCAGTTGAAAAAGCCCTTTTGCCTCCCGTCAGCGCTGCGCCATCATTATCCTAAGCGCTTCTGAGACCTCAAGCGGTTTTGACTTCAGCAGCTCCGCGCACCGGGAGACATCGAGGGAAGAGTCCTTAGGCCGTTTCGCAGCCCAGGTCATCTCGTCCATTTTAGCTTGCTTGATGAGTTTGGGGTCGTGGCCGAAGATTTTCGCGAGCTCGACCGCAAAATCGTATCTGGCGATCCGCGATGCCCCCGCGGTGTGTAACACCCCTGTGAGCCTTCTTCCCGAGATTTCCAACAACATTTCCGCCAAGTTTGTGTTTAGGGTAGGCGAGACGTACTGGTCCATCAAGACCTTGACCTGCACCCCCTCAGACAAGCTGTTTATGAGCCACGTCGCAAAGTTTTTCTTGGTCCCTCCCCAGCCGTAGATGACACTCGCTCGGGCGATGCACCACCCCTTCGATCTCGTCCGAACATATTTCTCGCCCTCTAGCTTCGTGTATCCATAGTAGCTTATCGGGTTGGGCTCGTCATCCTCTCTGCAAAGTCCCTTCTTCCCATCGAAGATGTAATCCGTCGAGACGTAGGTCAGGTGCGCACCAATTTCGTCCACGGCAAGCGCAATCTGTTTCGTGGCCTCCGCATTTACCTTTAAAGCCAACTCTTGGTTAGTCTCGCAGCCGTCCACGTCCGTGTAGGCGGCGGTATGAACGATCACATCGGGTTTCAATTTGATGATGGTTTGTTTGATGGATTCCAGTTCGACCAAGTCGAGCTTTATCGGTTTCCCACCAGCCGGGGGCTTGGCCCTGTAGGTTGCGAGAACTTCGTGCCCCGCGTCGAGCGCAAGTTTCACCACCTGATGGCCCAGCAGACCTGTGGACCCCGTGACCAAAATTTTCAACTTACCACCGGAGTTCCCAAGGGGTTGGGTGCAACACTTTTTTCGTGGCTATCGGCTTCCACCACCATCGGTTTTGCGTGTACCACTTGATGGTCTGCTCCAGTGCCGCCCGAAAACCGTGGCGGGGTTTCCAACCGAGTCTCTCGAGCTTGGAGGAGTCTAGGCTGTACCGGAAGTCGTGCCCCGGCCGATCCCTCACAAAAGTTATGATGTCCTCGCTCTTTCCCATCAACCTCAGGATTCGCTTCACCACCTCCAAGTTCTCAAGTTCGTTTCCCGTCGAGATGTTGTAGATTTCCCCCTGCCTGCCCTTCCTTAATAGCAGATCGACTGCCTCGCAGTGGTCCATAACGTAAATCCAGTCCCTGATGTTTTTTCCTGTACCGTAGACTGGGACCGGCAAGTTTGATAGGGCCCGGAGAACGGTCTTCGGTATGAATTTTTCCGGGTGTTGGTAGGGGCCGAAATTGTTCGTGCACCGGGTCACTAGCGCATCCAAGCCGTAGGTCCTGCAGTAGGCCAGGACCAGCATGTCGGCTGCGGCCTTCGATGCGGAGTAGGGGCTGGATGGATTAGTGGGATCGCTTTCCTTGAAGGAGCCTTTCGCTATCGCTCCATACACCTCATCGGTCGAAATGTGGACGAACTTCACACCCTTGCTTCGGCGGGCCTGCTCTAGTAAGTTGAAAGTACCGATCGTGTTGCTCTTGAGGAAGGGTTGAGGGTTTGAGATGCTTCGGTCCACGTGGGTTTCAGCGGCGAAGTTCACCAGCACGTCGACATCTCTCATAAGCCTCGAGACGAGTTTTGGGTGAGCGATGTCACCCTTCACGAATTTGTACCTTCGGTCCTTCTCAATGTCATTTAAGTTAGCCGGGTTCGACCCGATTGACATGTTGTCTAGGTTCACCACCCTTGCGTCCCTGTTGGTTGATAGGATGTAGCGTACGAAGTTGCTACCTATGAAACCCAGCCCACCTGTGATCAAAAACCTCATGCTGCCCTCAACCGTGTTTGAGTCCTGGCGTGAGTTTCCAGTCGTATGGGATTTCCTTTGTGTCAGGGGGGAGCCGATATTCGTCGGGTTCCTTGTGGTTGTAGAGCTCGGTGGGTACATTCACGACCATCGCCATCTCGCCGCCCGATGCCTCGAATCCATGCCAGACACCCGGGGGGATTTTCACTAGCATGGGATTTTTATCCCCCATGGTAAACTCATTTATCTCCCCCTTGGTCTTGGAGCCCTCCCTGCCGTCGTAGAGGACGAGTTTGGCTTGCCCCTTCACGCACGCTAGGTTGTCTGCCTGTTTTTTGTGCATGTGCCACGCTTTCACAACCTTGGGGTGAGCAGTGGTGACGTACGCCTGTCCGAATTTCTCAAAAAGTTCCCAATCGCTCCTCAGTATCTCTATAAGCCAGCCGCGCTCATCCGAAATCAACCTCAGGTTCTTGGTCACGACCCCATCGATCACATTATCCACCCCGTTCTACAGCATCAAGTGTGATTTCTCCCCCACGATAAATGTCCTTCCTCGAGGCTTGCCCACCCCGACCGAAGTTATCTCCGAATAAGCCCCCACTATGCTGTTCCTGATTTTCTCGCGGACATCGATCAGACAGTGTTCCATGATTATAGAGTTCTCGATCTCTCCTCGCTTTATCGTGACCTTGTCCCCCACGCTCGTGTAAGGCCCGATGCGAGCATTTTCTCCGACCACCGAGTTTCGCCCGATGACCGCGGGCCCCTGGATTTTCGCTCCCCGTTTTACTTGGGCGCCCCCCTCCACGTGCACCTTACCCCGTATCGAGCGTTTGTCCTCCACCTTGCCTTTCACTTCTGGCTTTAGTTCTTCGAGGACCAGTCGGTTAGCGTCTAGGATATCTTCATACGTGCCAGTATCCTTCCACCACTCCTCAACGAATTTGTGGCCTACGGGGCGCCGTTGGTCTAGCAGGAGCTGAATCGCCTCGGTGATCTCCAGCTCACCTCTCCAGGAGGGCTTGAGCTGTTCTATCATCTCGAAAATCTTCGGTCTGAAAAAGTATATTCCCGTCAAAGCGTAGCCGCTGGGCGGTTTCTTCGGCTTCTCTATCAGCTGGACTAAATTCCCCTTTTTGTCGAATTTCGCGACACCGAAGCGTTCTGGGTTTTTCACCTTACAGAGGAGAATCATCCCCTCCAAGTCAGATTCCTTAAACGATTTGACGAACTTTTTGATACCGCCCTTGAGGAGGTTGTCCCCAAGATACACGACAAAAGGTTCCCCCTCCCCCACGAATTCGCGGCACTTGCCAATAGCATGAGCTATCCCCTTCGGCTGCTCTTGGTAAACGTACTTGATTTTCACGTCGAACCTGTTGCCATCCCCGTAGTAGTTTTTCACTTTCTCGGGGTAGATGTCGCCCACCACGATTGCGATGTCGGTGACCCCCGAGTCCCTCAAATCCTCTAGCACGTAATGGGAAATTGGCTTATTCGCCACCGGGATCAACTGCTTCGGCCCCGTGTGGGTTAAGGGCCCAAGTCGCGTTCCGCGCCCGCCGTGGAGTATGATCCCCTTCAAACATCGACACCGCTGATTAATCAAGGCGCGGATATTTAATAACTGCCTGATTTGACCCGCTCGCGATGTCTAGAGCCAAGGCCCCACGCTTGCTCGGTTTGTACTCCCCCACGACGTTAATTTTGGTTCCACACTTCGGGCACTGTTTATCTTTTAGCTTGTAACGCGTGACGCTGAACCCGTAGCGCTCGATCAGCAGCTCGTTACACTTAGGACAGTGGGTGTTGTCGAACTCGTGCCCAGGGACGTTTCCAATATAAACGTGGTGCAACCCCTCCCCCCTGGCTATTTTCACCGCTCGCTCAAGTGCCTCTACTGGCGTCTGCGATCGGTCCGTCATTTTGTAGTGGGGGTAGAAGCGGCTGAAGTGAGTGGGAACCTCAGGGCCAAGCTTTTCGACAACCCATTTACAGAATTTTCGGATTTCCTCGGAGCTGTCGTTCTCACGAGGGATCACCAGATAGGTCACCTCGAGATGGATGCCGTGCTCGACCATCCATTCACAGGTCTCCAAGACTGGGTTGATGCTTGGAACCCCACATATCTTCCTGTAAAAATTATCGTTAAACGCCTTGACGTCAACATTTGCCGCATCCAAATATGGGCTAAACTCCTCCAACGCGTCGAGAGTCATGTAGCCGTTGGTCACGTATACATTGTAAAGATCCTCGCGGTGCGCTAGCCTCCCAACATCATAAGCATACTCCATCCATATCGCGGGCTCCGAGTAGGTGTGGGCTATGCCCTTGCAGCCGTAGCGCTTGGTCAGTTCAATTGCTCGCTCGGGTGGAAGATCCTCGTGAGCGATCTCCTCGACATCCACCTGCGAGATGGCCCAATTCTGACAGTGCAAACATTTGAAATTGCAACCTGGGGCCGCGAGAGAAAAAACATCGGTCCCTGGCCAAAAGTGGTAAAGGGGTTTTTTCTCGATGGGGTCAGCCGCCATCGAAACGATCGAGCCGTAAACCAAGGTGTAGAGTTTGCCGTCTTCGTTCTTTCGGGAACGACAGACGCCCAACTTGCCGGGGGATATCACGCACTTCCATGGGCAAAGGAAACAGCGAACTTTCTTGTCTTGTAATTTCTCCCAAAATTTAGCTAGTTTTTTCAAGTCGCCACCATGAAAATTAGTCAGTTTAAGCTTAAAGTTACATAGCCAACGTTGGACACCCAAACTTTTCTTATAGCGGCGGAGATATCAAGTGGGGCCTGAATGAGTAAAAGAGAGAAGGAAATCGAGCGCAGCGCCGAGGAGATCGTCGAGTCATTTGTCGAGGCCGCGAAAGAGCTTCCGGAGCTCAAGGAAACCTATTACAGCCAAGAAGCGTACAACATCGTCCGCCCCGACGGAAAGCCGACGCCCGCGGCGGAACGAGCCAAGTTCCGAAAACGGTTCATCTCAAATATGCCGACCTCCGACGACCAAGGGAACCTCAAGGTGGAGGTTGCACGATGGGCCGAGGAACGCTAGAGAAGCTCGATGTAATTCGCCGCGGGGAGCTTGCCGCTGTGGAAAACGTGCGGCGGGCATTAGAGCGAATAAAAAAACAGGACAAACGGATTAAAGCCTTTATCGAGCTGAACCCCAACGCGCTGGCTGAGGCTGAAGCCATCGACCGCAAGCTCAAGCGTGGCGAACGGGTCGGGAAGCTTGCCGGGCTGGCGATCGGGGTGAAATCCAACCT
>JAUWYN010000070.1 GCA_030615805.1 Hadesarchaea archaeon
CGATACCTCGACACCAGAGCTGCTCGGAAATAACCTTCCTCGCGCAGCGGACGTAGTGCTCTCCGATGTCTCCCCAAAGATCTCGGGTGTCTGGAGCGTCGATCACGCTCGCTCGGTCGAACTCGCTCGCGCCGCGCTAACGATCGCCGAGCGGATGCTGGCTCCGGGCGGGAGGTCTCTCATCAAGGTCTTTCAAGGTGAGTACTTTGAAGATTTCGTGGGTAAAATTAGGAAAAAATTTGAATTTGTAAAGATTTCCAAACCACCCGCCTCGCGGAAGGGAAGTGCCGAAGCATACGTCATCGCCAAGGGATTCAAGCGCTTTTGAAAATTTCAACGATTTCATCCATGGGCGCGTCGGTCCGGAAGCCCGTGCCGGAGAAGTGAGTGCGCGAAGCGAAGTAACCTCGTTCCCGAAGCTTTGCTATGAATTCAATAATTTTGGGTGGCGAAGCTCCTGCGCGTTTCGCGAGCTCGTGCACGTCGTAAAACGCAGGCGGCCCCTCAGCTTCCTCGGCACATCGGTTGAGCAACACGAGCTCCTGTTGTCCAAATTTAAAGTTTCGCTTTACCAAATCTCTCGTAACCCCATGGATGAACGCCCGATCCAATAGCCGCCCGAGCCAGAGCGGGCCAGCATGGACAAATTCGCTGCCGCACTCGCACGAACCTGGTAATCCGGCCGCCATGCCTTGGGTGAACCTCCTTCGTCCGCAGGCGTTGCAGTGCGACACGCATCCTTGCTGCGCCAAGAGCCCATCCGCGCGCTGGGCCCCCCTCCGCGCCTGCAGGTAAACCCTGAAGTAGTGTCTCGTTGCATGTGCGAGCACGGGTGCGAGTGCTAGTTCATGCTTTCCCCCGACGCGCTGAACGAAACCGATGAGGATCCGTATGCCAAGCTCGTGGCAGTACTCCGTCTTGAGCGGCCTAGCGCCATATCTCCGCAAACATGCTTTCGTGTGGGTTCCGGAGAGCGGTGCGGTGTCGGTCGCAGTTATGGCTAGCATCCCCTTCCGGGCGAGTGCGGCACACGCGGCATCGACGAACGGTGCGGGCGAACCGAAGGGGTCTAGGTCCACGAAGTTGAACCTACCGCGATTCTCCCATAACAAAACATTCGCATCCTCGTTCCGTACCTCGACGAGCGAAGCCAGCCCGTTAAGCTCTACGTTTTGCTTGGCCAACTCGGACGCTTCTCGAGAGCGATCGTTGATGATGACCTTTGCGACGCCCTCAACTTCTTTAGCGTAGCGCAGCCCGCGGGCCCCGACGCCAGCAAGTGGATCGCAAACCCGAATGTTGCCCAGCTCACCAGCCAAAACTTGCACCACCGAAACCGAGATATCACGACAGAGTTCCATGTGTGGGTTGTAGAAGACGGGTGTGAGCGATGGCGCATAATCGCCTGCTCTAGTTTGAAAGCGTTCGAGTCTTGGGACCTCAAGCTTCGTCCGGCCCTCATTTACCAGCTGGGTCAACAAGTTTTCCCTCCTTCTCAAATCGCATGTGCACCATCCTAATTCTGCTTACTAAAATACATCGTTTATTAACCGAAAAAGGAGACTTTAAAAAGGTGCAGTGATGCTTGAAAAAATACGGAGGGGCGAGAAGGGCCACACGGGTCTCCTGTCCGCGCTCAATCCCAAGTGGGAGCGAGGGATCGAAATCAAGCCCAAACGAGCTCGCGTGATCGGCGTCTTCTCCTGCAAGGGCGGCGTGGGGAAGACGACGACTGTGGCAAACATCGGTTTGTGTCTGACCCAATATATGGGGGACGACATTTTGGCCGTCGACGCCAACCTCACCGCTCCCAACCTCGGCTTGCACTTCGGCGAGTTCAGCCCTAAAGTCACCATCCACGATGCCCTCGCCGACGAGCTCCCGATCGAGAAAGTGGTTATGAAATGCCATGGTCTGCCAGTCCTCCTCGGCTCAATCGCATACAGCGAGGAGGTCCACTTAGTTGACCTCAGGGGGCACTTGGAGCCACTGAAGAGCAAGTATAAGGTGATCCTCATTGACTCCGCGCCCGGGATAGGGAGCGAGGTAATTGCTGCGATAAAAGCGTGCGATGAGATAATCATCGTCACCAACCCTCACATTCCGGTCGTCGCAAGTACTCTCAAAACGTTTCGTGAAGCAGAGCGATATAAAATCCCAATCGTGGGAGTAATCGTGAATAAGGTGAGGGGAGAGCCTTTCGAGCTTCCAATAAAGGATGTCAAAAAGGCCTTGGGCTGGCCGATCATCTCTGTTGTACCTGAGGACCCAAAAGTTCGCGAGGCCACCGCGGCTGGAATCCCCGTGGTACGCTACGCGCCCCAATCCTCGGCTGCAAAGGAGTTCAAGAAGCTCGGCGAATTTTTGATTAAACGTCTCAAGAAAGGCTGATTCACCCCGCCTTTTGCTTGCCGATTTCTCGGCCTGACCACCGCACGCTCGAGGCGCTTAAGCATGAAGAACTCGAGTGGCACCGCTGGAGGTGCGGGCAGCGGGGCTGGCGGTGGAGTTGGTGCGGTGGGTGGGGTCACAACAGGTGGCTCGGCCCTCCGCTCCCCAGCGACCGCAAACACCGAGAACCCTGGCGTGGTCGCCTCGTAGTAGAAGTGGGTTGAGTCGGCGCCAACGAGGCTCGTGGGCAACCTCTGCCACCCGCCGTCGTACCTGAACAGCCTGACGGTTCGCTCGTCGATACTGTTTTGGGCTATCCAAGATCTCGGCACCTGAAACTCAATGGTTGCCCTACTCACCTCGGCAGCGTCGATGTTGGTTGTGATGTCGAAGTAAGAGTACACGGGCAAGGCGACCGCCGTTACCCCTGCTGGTTTGGTCGCATGCACCACGACATCAACTCTTACATTTGACACGGTGCCTGCGGCGGTTATCCTCACCTCGGTCACGGCTATCGCATATTGCGTAAAATCTGCTGAGCCCGTCGTGCCAGCGGTTATCGTCCCTATCGTTGCGGTCAGCGCCCCTTCCGGAGGTGGAGGTACGGTCTCGAGGGCGGTCCTTTCGCGCGCAATGCGTTCCAACCGTCTGAGTGCCGCTAGCTCGGCTTGGCTGACCGGCTTGCGAACCCTTACCTGGAGCCTGACCGCGGGCTCCCCTACGCGTCTCCACCCCGGCCTGACTACCGCGCGCTTGAGCCGCTTGAGCATAATGTAGTACCTCGATGGCCTCGCCAGCAAGCGGTAAGCCACCGCGAAACCAGCAATCCCCCCCGCCATCGAGAGCATCGTGTAGAATAATATCAGGGGCTGGGTGGGCGTCGGCACGATGGGTGTGACCGGTGGGGTGGGTGGAGGCGTGACCGGTGGTGGTACGACCAACCGCTCCCCTACAATCGCAAACACCGAGAACCCTGGCGTGGTCG
>JAUWYN010000013.1 GCA_030615805.1 Hadesarchaea archaeon
CATCCACGACTGCATGCTCGCCGACGAACTCGCTGAAAAGGCGGCGGAGAGCGCCCACTCGACCCCTAGCGAGGCCGCAGAAGTGGCGAAGCAGGCCGACGTCAAGCAGCTGGTCCTCATCCATATCAGCCCGCGCTATGAGGAGGATGCCCCGCTCCTCGAACAGGCACGAAAGATTTTCCCAAACACCGTCGTCGCGCGCGACCTGATGGAGCTAGAAGTTCAGCTTAGAGAATAATGGGGCTCAGGTGGAGGTTTAGCTCATCTTGAATCGCGTAACCCTCTTTTCGTCATCGCCCCAACTAATTTAGAATTCCCATGACATTTGAACCTTTCAGAGCCCAAAAAATTTAACGCCGACACCCGGTACACGATGGCGGCGCGTGAGCTCGACAAGCAGCGCGGCGACCGGCTCGGTCAAGCGGCTATTTCGCAGCGGGCCCCCATCGATTGCACGTACCTTGGCTATTCGCTCGATGAGCTGCATCGCCTCGCGCTTCGCTTCCGCATCGTCGCCACAGACCACGACATCGCAGTCCAGGGGCTTCTCGACCCGCTGAAGCTGGCGCGCGCCCACGGTGTGGAAAGCCGAGAGCACCCTTACCCCGCGCGGCACGAGCTTCGCGACCTCCTCGGCGGCGGACTCAGCTGGAGGGCACTCGAAAGAAACAGCACCTCCTTCGACCTTAAGCGGGACGATGACGCTGAGCAGGAGCTTCTGGGGGGTGAGCGCGGGTTTTACCTCATCCATTATTTGCCTCAAACCCTCGAAGGGTACGCTGAGCACGATTACCTCGGCCTCGCGCGCTGCCTCGAGGTTCGTCGTCCCCCGCACGGGCTTGCCCAGTTGCCCGCTCAACTCGCTTGCCACTCGCTCGGCCTTCTCGCGCTGACGGGACCCTATGACGACTTCTTCGCCCGCAAGGACCCAGCGCGCAACCAAACCCCGCCCGAGGTCGCCGGTGCCACCGATGACAGCTATCATTTAACCCCCAGCATTCAGCTCTTCGACAACCCCCAAATACTTGGCGCCCCAAAAGTGCAAGCGATGAAACGAATTCTATTCTGGCTCCTGCCCGTGGTCGATGTCCTTGCCCTGCGACGGATTTTAAGGTACTACCGCTCGCTGGGGATTCGGGTTCCATGGAGCCACGCTCGCGTGGGTGTGATTGAGCGATGGATCGGCTACCTACCGGCTGGATTCGTGATAGGATGGTTTACGGGCTTCTGGATGGCTTTACTGATAGCGTTTGTCATCTTGGCTATTGTTGGGCCGATTGAACTCTACCTGATGCACCGTGGAGTCAAACCATGGAAATTTTTCAATGGAAAGCCGCCCGAACTCGTGACTAAAATTTTCCTGCTCGAGGGCTACAACGCGATTGGGTACTACTTGTTCGGAGCCCTGCTCGCGCTGCTGGTCAATATCTGATCTCGCGAATCGGCTCCTCCTCCCGCGTCCGGGGAGCGAGATAATCGATCAAGCGCTCGATGTCCGGGGCCTCCAGCGTCACGACAATGGGGCCGAGCGGGGACTCGCCTCCGGTGAAACTGACCTTGCTCACGAAGGCGGCCTGTCGGTTAAGCATGAATTGCATCACATTACCCCGCCTGCTCTGAAGCATCACCGAGCGGGCTGAGTCGCGAATGGCCTGCTGTCTCAATAGCTGGTGCAATCGATCGAGTGATTCCACGCGGGTCGATTCCCCCACGAGCGAATTCTCGATCAAGCTGAGCTCAAGCGTTGAAAATATCTGCTTTATCGCGGCCTCGACCTTTTCCCTTGCTTCGGTCGGCTTTACCTCCGCCTCGACCCGCAGCCTCAAGCCTTGCCACCAACCACCTTTTCGAAGAGCCCAATCACGCGCTCATGAAGTTCCTCAAGCGTTCCCTCGTTCACAATGATAAAATTTGCGAGCGCGAGTGCCTCCCCCAGTCCCCAGCCGAGCTCACGGCGGTCCTTCTCTCGAAATGATTCTAAACTCATCACATCGTCGACTCGCCCTCGGGAAGCGACGCGGGAATAACGGATGCGTTCGTTCGCCCAAATCGCGAGCAAATGAAAACTATCGCCGAAGGAGCGACGGAACTCGTCAACCTCAGCCATGCTCCGAATTCCATCGACGACGACTGCCCGTTTTCCTTTTCCCCGGGACTCGATCAATGAGACACATCGCTTGGCAATCGCGCCCAAGCCCTCGTGCTTCCTGAACTCGTTCGCGACCGCTGCGACAGTCGACTCGTTGATCTCCTGGCCCCGGCGCTTGACCTCCTCCCAGACAACGTCACCCATCCGAACGCTCGGGACATCAAATTCAGCGAGGGCCTTGGCCACCTCTGTCTTCCCCGAGCCGTGCAAGCCGACGATGCCGATTACCTCGAGCGCCATTACAATTCGACCACAATCAGCGTCGTAGTGTTGGTGATGCCTGGAATGCCTCGAATGTCACCAAATATCGCCTTGGTCAACTTCTCGAGCGAGTCGACCTCAATTCGGGCGACGATGTCATAGGGCCCCGCGACTGCCTCCGCTTTTTTGACTCCCTCGATGGCATTGATCTTCCGGAAGACCTCTGCCGCCTTCCCAGGTTCGGCAGAAATCAAGCTGTACGCGTTCACCATTCGCCCACCTCCACACTCATTTCTGCGGCTTGATTTAAAACCCCTCGCCTCAAGAAAAATTCAAATTATCATTTACCTTTTAAAAACTCATGGGTGCCTCGAAGCCCCACTTCTTTGAGTGTCTCTAGCTCCGCTTCCGTGCGCCCCTCCACTACCAACCTTGCCTTCGGCTCGGTGCCTGAAACCCGCACGAGGATCCAGCTCCCATTCTGGCGGTTGACGCGAATCCCGTCTATGTCGAGCACGTCGCGAACCTCACCAACATTCTCGAGCAAGTACTTCCGAATGCCCTGCATGAACTCCTCCTTCCGCTCCTCGGGGCACGCGAAATCTTCGGAATACATCGGGTAATCGGGCACGTTAGCTGCGAAGATCTTTGAAAGTGGCTTTCGCTGGAGGGACATGACCTCAAGCATTTTTGCCGCCACCAGCGCCCCATCTGCCCAAGCCCCGAATCCCGGGAAAATCAGCTTCCCCGGCTCGCCCGCAAAGCAGGTACCGTGTTCGAGCATCGCGGCAGAATAGTTGCCGAGCGCAGTCCTGAAGGTCCGTCCTCCAGCCCGGGCCACGACTTCCTCGATCGCGACCGAAGTGTTGACGCTCGTCACGATTGCCCCCCCTCCTTTGGTTTCGACTGCGCGCTTGGCGAAGAGTGCAATGAGTGCATCGTGCTTCACGAAGTTCCCCCGCTCGTCGACTACCGCAACTCGATCTGCATCACCATCGTGCGCTATACCTAGATCGGCTCCAACCTCACGAACGGTTAGCATGAGGTCCTCCAAATTCCAGGGCTGGGGCTCGGAGGGGTGGCCTGGGAAGTGACCATCGAGGTGGGAATTCAGCGTCACCACCTTACACCCAAGCTCGCGAAGTAGCAAGGGGGTGGTTACCGCCCCCACACCATTGGCGCAGTCAACGACAACCTTAAAACCTCGCCTCACTTTGACCACACGTTCGATCGCCCCGAGGTAGCTAGGGATCGCATCGTAACGCTGCATGGAACCCAGCGAGTCCCAGCTCGCGCGTTTCACCTGCCTTTCAAATATAAGTTCCTCCAACTTTAGCTCCTCCTCGGGTAGGAACTCCATGCCATCCGAGCGGTAGAGCGCGATGCCGTTGTCCGGTGGTGGATTGTGCGAAGCGGTAATGTTCGCTCCAGCCTTGGCGCCGAGCTCTCGGACGGTGAAAGCGACGCAAGGCGAGGGCACCAACCCCACATCAATCACATCGCACCCCCCAGCAAGCGCGCCGGCCACAAACGCATGCTGCAGCATCTCGCCCGAGGTTCGAGCATCTCGCCCCACGACGATTTTTCCTTCGCCCACGTAGCTCGCGAGCGCCTGCCCGAGCTTCAGCATGAGCTCCGGCGTGACCTTCGTCGCTATGGGGCCACGAATTCACCGCGTGCCGAAGAGCTGCTTTTCGCGCATATCATTCCTCAAACAACTTGGGTAACCCAAACTCTTCTAGCTTAACTGCTTTTTCTAACTTATGCAGAGTAGATTTGCAACTAAGTGAACCTACAACCAAACAACATATCTCTAGGATAAGACGATTTCTTAACCATATAGGAAAAGAACCTCAAGATGTAACCTATGCAGACATTCAGAGTTTCCTAGCAGAACTCCAGACCAATCCTTCAAATATAATCAATAGAGATGTCGAAAGAATAAGTCCATCAACTTACGCGAACTGGGTTAAAAGTTTTAAGCGATACTTCAGGGACTTTCTGCATAAGGAAGAACTGGTTAGAAGCTTTAAACTTCCAGAGATGGTCTTTCAATTCACGAAAATATCATCCAAAGACGAACTACAAAAAGCCTACTCAGTGTTAAAGAAGAAAGTAGAGAAAGCAATATTTCTGATGTATGCTACCAGCTCCTTGAGGCGCAACACTCTCTTGAATCTCAGAATAGCTGATGTGGACTTTTCTATGAGGTGCATAATGCCCAGTATTAATGGCTCTAGGACCAAGAGAACCAACTTCACATTTTACAACGATGAAACTCAACTAGCGTTGGAAGATTACTTGGCTACTAAGAAGGACTTAAACCCTGAATCTAAACTCTTTGACTATACTGGAGCCAAGTTAAAGACGATGTTTAAGCGAATTGAAAGAAAGACAGGAATCCATCTTAGCCCTCAAAGTCTAAGAAAATGGTTCTGTTCTGAGTTAGCCTCTAAGAACATATCTGACTCTTACATTGACTTCTTTGCAGGTCGAACACCTAAATCAGTTTTAGCTAAGCACTACCTCGATTACAGTCCAGAGAAGCTAAAGCAAATCTACGATGGGGCTAGGTTGAAAGTCCTATCCTAGTCATATATTTATGGTTTTAAACTAAATCTAAGCGTGTAGTTTAGATAAACATGGTGAAAATATGTCAGATGAAAAAGCACGAAAACTTTTATTAAGAAATTATCCAGAGTTAGCACATCCCAGAACTTATGAGACAATTGAAGACTTTGTAGACGACTACTCGCACGATGAAGGTCTATCGAATAAGCTTGCGAGTTTGTCTCTCGTGTTAATGCTTTTTAGTTTTTATCCAGCCTTAGCTGCAGCAATTTACTTTATAACATTTGCGATAGGAATTGTTATTGGTATGGCTGTATTTATAGCTGGAATCGGAGCAATGTTATATTCCGCAAAAATTGACAGACGTCTCCACAAAGATGGTTGGATAATCTTTCCCTTGTATCGGGCGTATAAACAACTGGTGGGAAATACTATTACAATTAAGAAGATAGATGCGGCAGAAAGAGGTATTGGGTTAGCTACGCGTCATCTCGGAAATACCGTTGACCGAATAAGGAAAACGATTAATTATGAACAAGGCGATTTTTTCCGCTCGAGAGAATACAACCTTTTAAATAGAACAAATGAATGCTTGCGAAAGAGAATTTACCCCGCAATATCTGACAAAAACAAAGCTGAACATGTTAGGGATTATTTAGAAGGGATTATCATGGGGTTTATAAATTTTGACCAAGGTAAATTAAGTAGAACCTTAAAAGATATTTATAATGATGAAAAATTTGAGGAGAAAGAAGTTGAAATTAAAGGATTGAGGGGATATAAAGATAAAGTCAAAGAGTGTATTTCTAGCGTTTGGCGAGGTCTAGGGCACTTGTGGAGCGAAAATCTTCTTTTTAATGCGATGGTCAAGTTTGTTGTTATTTCAAGTATAACAGTGTTTTTCCTATGGATGGGTAGCATTTTGATTGGTTATGAACTATCCCCCACGCTCATAGGTATTGTGCTGGCGCCAATTTCAATAATTATTGTAGCAACAAGTCGCAGAAAATAATTGTTAATAGGTTGAATCTAGTTCTCCCTAAGAACGAATTAAGCTGAAATACCCCCACCTCCTCGGGGTATCTCCTCTTTCATACCTCTTTCGAGAGAGGGGTGACTGAAAGTAATCTCAATTCTAGCTATTTGCAAAGTATCAGGGGGTATTCTTACTGCTTTCATAAACTCTGAGATTGAGCTTTCTATCTCCAATATTAGAAGACTTCTTAGGTGTTTTGAGTTAGCTGTAACTTATGTATTTGTTCGACAGCATATCTGCGATTAAAATTTACTTAGGATGTGTACTCCTATCGTCTCCCCACATCTCTTCAAAACGCTTTACTAGCCGATTTATTAACAGCGGGTTATTAGTCCATATGCCTGCATCGTAATTCGTTTCTAAGCTATCTGAGGTCAAATCTGCTCCAAACAAAAGTTCTTTTCTATCGATTACTAACATTCTGTTATGCAACAGTGGGCATAACTTGATTTTGTCTTTACCTACTAAACCTAAAAGTCTACTAAAAGCTTCCGTTACTCTTTTGGGACCAGATGGCTTGTGTGTAATTATCCTAAATTCAATTCCTCTTTTCCTCGCATCTGCAATTTTATCTAATGATACAGTGTCAATCCATGCTGCTATTAAAATCTCCTCTTCAGCTTTCATAAGCATTTCATCAATTTTTAAATGTAGAGTCCTTTCTTCGGACGATGTTAAATATATTTCATGTTTAACACCCTTTATCTCCTCTATTGCTTTCGCAAAAGCTTGAGCAAGTTCGATGGACGGTTTCCCCGATGATTTCTTAATTTCCTCGATGGTTGGGCCAAACTCCTCTTGTACTTTTTGTAGTATGAAGTGAGGGATAAGGCCCATCATAATCCAATCGATAGCGCTGCCTCTAAGTTCACCGTTTGAATCAACATTTGTGATACTATCTACTTGCTCGCCCATCCATGGACTTGAGTCTTTCCAAGCCGCTTTTAAATACCCGCAAAGTTCAGTCCCTAGCGCTCTAGCCTCTGGATGTTTTTCTGTATATTTTTTCCAGAATGCATCCCACCTCTTTTCTTCACTCATCTTCATCGCCTAGAGTCCTAACTTTTTTATTACAAATATACTAAGTACAACCTGCCTTAAAAATAAACATAATAATGGATTTCAGTCTTATGGGTCAAAGGGATAAAACAACACAGGTTTGAAAATGCTATAAAACCCACTATTTGCACAAAGTATCCAGCCCAATTCAGAACACTATCAGGAGGTTGCTTCTCAGAGCCTCTAGCTTGAAGATTATAGGAGTTTAAGGGCTATTTCTATCGGTTCTGAGGGGCTAAAGGGGATATACAACAAGGCTAAGTTGGAAGTTCTTTCCTAACTCTTTCTTTTTCGTTTGTGTTTTACTTCTTGTTTTTCTTTTCGAACGTGCAACCAAAATAAAATACACCCTAGTACTATACAGAACATAATAACCAATACCACAAAAGGGGTTATGAAAGAATAAAACTCAGGAGAAACCAAAGCTGAAATCATTGCGGAAAATGATAAATAAAGGATGACGAGTGCCATAAAATTTACAAGTTCTATCACCTGGCATGGTACAAATTTCCCCACAAGGGAAAAGACTTCGATTGCAAAGATTCCAAGAATAAGAATAAGAGCGCTTACTATCGTGAGAGATAGGAAAATTTTATAATAGAGATGTCTCTGAAGAGAGTCCATAGCAGAATCTTTTAAATCATTAATAAAGTCTGACCATCTACTAATCTCTTCGTTATCTAGATTCTCTTTTACATTTTCAAATTCCATTTCTGCACTTTCTGCAAGACCATTATCATATTTGTAATCGTCCCAATATTGTCTTTCCAGGGTACTGGCAGGGATTATAAGAACAACTGCTGTCATCAGAAGGGCTAAAGTAATTTGAATTTGTAGCTGGGCATTGTTTTCCATGTATAAAAGTTAGTTCTTGTTTAGAATAAATATTTATACGTTCGTTGTGACGCGCTTGCTTAGCTAAGTGAATGTTCTAGCTCCTTCATTAGTTTAACTACTCGAATACCTTTCTCGGTAAGTGAATAAATCACAGTTCGATACTGGTCTGCTTGTACATCTCTCTTGATTAGACCTAAACTTGATAGCTCTTGGAGACGTTGAGAAGCAGTTGTAGGACTCCCAATTAGCCCTTTAAGTTCAGTAAATTTCATTCTCTTCTTATCGACCAGAGCATGCAATATCTCTCTACTCCCCCTCTTTGCTAGAACTTCTAGTTTCAATAAATCCCTATCGTAAAACTGTATGAATTCTGTATTTAATGAGAAATGTCCAGAAGACTAAAGTTAAATACATAAATCTGTATTAGTAATCAGTGAGTAATCTAGAACTATTGGGGATGGAGATGGGAGTAAGGAATGATGAAGCAAATAACTAGACTACCCGGAATGGGATAAAAATGCAAACTGAGCCATTAATAGTTGGGGCGATATGCCTCATGATTGGTGCAGTCATGTTTATATGGGGCTTTGCTCAATTACAGGAGCATGATTGGAACCCTAGGAAATACGTGGAGGTCTCTGGGAGTTCGGTAAGATGGGAGGAAACTGGAGGTTATCAGCGGGCGCTTTATGTTGGGTTAATAGGAGGGGCTATTATCATGTGTTTTGGAATTTTTGCTTGCATTTATGGTGCTGCAGCAAAAGAAGAAGGAAAAAAAAGACCAAGGCGGAAATCTTAAAGAGTTATCATATCTAGTCAAAATTTCCGACTTCCTTATCATTAAAGCATGTTATGTCCCTTATCTCAGAAACCTCATAATCTGATATTTCCTCATGTGTTAACAATGCATGATTATATGGGTTGAAATAGCCCACTTTAGGGCGATTAAGTGTAATAAATTGCAATATTTTACATAAAGTATCAATCCTATCGTTCAATCTATGAAGAATCCTCGTTTTCACGTTTAAGTAGGTATATGCAATCCTGTCCAGGACAGGTAATCCTATCCAGGATAGGTTCGATAGCCTTGCATAATGTTAAGAATAAACCTGTCCTGGACAGGTTATTACACTTACTCCAAACGAATCCAGGATTCAATTAACCGACTAGAATAGCTCAAACCTATCCAGGACAGGTTACATATACCACTTGTTAGACTTACTTCGAACTTTAATCTGGATTAATCTATGAATCAACCAATAACCTCTTCAATACAATATAGATGATTTATTAAGTATTCTTATGAGAAGACAGAACTTGCTCTAATTTATAGAATACGTCTTTATAGACCTCCTTTTGGTTGTTTCTCCTCAGTTGTTCCTTTAAATTAATCTCCTCAATCTTCCTTTGTTTCAGTATCTTTCGTTGTTTATCATTCAAAACACCCTCTTGAATCAACAAATATCGGTTCTTCTTTCTGACCCTCTTGAATCTATCCAGGACATCTTGTTTGAACAAGGAATAAGTTCGATATGGATAGGCTGAGTCCCGATTCTTCACTTCTATGGCGATATCCTTGCTCTCAAAATCAACCATATGAGGCACATTTGGAAGACGTGTAAATACAATTCCATCACCTTTGAATTTGCCCTCTTCTTTGAAAGATGGAAAATTAAAGATGGTTCCAAAGCTCAATCTTTTCATTTTCCGACCATAAACCCATGGCAAACCAGATTCATCCCTTATTATCGTCCCTAATGGGTTCACTTCACAACCTAAATACCTTAAAGCGATTTCGACTAAACCCTCTAAAGGTTCACCAATTTCCATTGGTGTTTTCTCATACAACTTTACGTCTGTTCTCCCACTACGAAAATCCTTTGTAATTCTTATTGATTGATGCCACTTTTCTAATCGGGGTATGAGATTTAGTATTTCTTTCAAAATTCTCTTATCATGAATAGAGGGGATGAGGCGAGAGAGACCATCCATATCTCTTATTCCTTTTTTCCTTGCTTCTTCTATTATTGCTTCTCTTAAATCGCCAAGTTCCTGTTTAACTTTATTCATCTTATCCCAATTTGTGGTTCTCCTATAACCAGTGTCACATAAATGTGGGGGCTAAAAAGTTAATATTTGTGTAGTGTTGCCATTATGCAGGGTAAAGACTACATCGGATATAAGCTAGATTTTGAGGGGTTTTGAATTTTATTCTGTGAAACAATGAATTATATATACCAAGGTATACTATAGCATATCGATAAAAATGGGAGACAAAACAACCGTCAAAATGGATAAAGAGCTAGTAAAGCAAGCACATGAACTAGGCTTAAATGTCTCTAAGGTCTGTGAGAATGCTCTAAAAGAGACAATAAGTCGATTAAAAGGCTCTAATCAGGGCTGTGATAGGTCTAAAGTGATGAAAACTAAGACTGTTGATAAGAGTCAAGTAAGCGCATATCATTCCTCAAGCAACTTGGGTAACCCAAACTCTTCTAGCTTTTCTCGTTTGGGCCTACCCTCTGTATCCCAACCTCGAATCTCGTAATATTCGTCAAGCATTCGATTAAACTCTTTTTTGCCGAGCTTAATCCCCTTAGCCGTACCCTCGGGGAGCGCCTCCTCGAGCAATCTCGGCGGCAGAATATCGTCTTTACGCGAGATGCCCTCCCGCACCGCGAGTAAGCGCTCGAGGTTGTAGATCCGTTCACCCACTTTTAATAATTTTTCTGCGCTCAAGTTTTGGCCCGTCGTGGCTGCTAAAATTCGAATCATCTCCTCAACACCTATGGCTCGGCTGCCGAAAAGGCACACTCCCAGCGAGTCCACGACCGCCCGCGTGTTCTGGAGGTCAAACACAAGCTTCGCCTTACCTTCTGTCGAAAAGCGGTCGTACTTGGGGGTGAATACTTCCGCCGTGAGGGTCCATGCCTTGAGATGGCAACCTCCTCTGCAAGCGGTGGCATAGGCTAGTCCCATCCCCCAGGCACCTCGAGGGTCATAGGCAGGCAACTCGAGCCCTTTGACGTGTATCGCGAAGCGCTCGGCGCCTCGTCCGATTTTTTCAGCTGCAACGCGCGTTCCTTCGGCAAGCAAATCGCCCACACCCTCACGGAACGCTATTTTCCGAACGAGTTCCACCAACACCTCGTGGTTACCGAACTTGAGCTCTAACCCATCGACATCCTTCTTTGCTAGCAAGCCTCGTTCGAAACACTCCATTGCAAAACCGATTACATTGCCAGTCGAAATCGTGTCGAGGCCGTAGCGGTCGCACCACATGTTTGCCGCGGCTATCGCGTCGAGGCGGTCGATGTCACACTGGGCCCCGAAACTCCAAAGGGTCTCGTACTCAGGGCCATCTACAAATGTCTCAGCGTAGGGGCCCTTGGCGATGACGCTATACTTGCCGCAGGCTATGGTGCATGCGTAGCAGGCAGTGTCCCGCTTGACGAGTTGCTTTCGCATCGCCTTGGCGTTTATTCGCTGTGCCCCTTTGAAAATTCCCTGTTGAAAGTTTCGTGTCGGGAAGAGGCCGCCCTCGTTGACCGCGTCGATAAATTGCGGTGTTCCCCACCGTGAGAAAGCTTGGACGAGTTTGTTCCGCTTCATCTCCTCGACCAACTCACGTGTCAAAGCAATCAACCCCTCATCGTCTGCAACCTCGACCCTGCCGTGGCCCCGGACCGCAATCGCCTTCAGGCGCTTTGAACCCATCACCGCCCCCGTGCCGCCCCGTCCCAGCGAGCCGCCTCTGTCGAGCGAGTGGAGGTCGACTTGAACGCTTGCGAACTTAACCAAGTTTTCTCCAGCTTGACCGATGGACGCAACACTTGCTCGTCTGTCCTTGAGCTCCCTCTGAATCGCGATCTCGGTTTCCTCAGCGTTCAACCCCCAGAGCTCCCTCGCATCGTGGAGCTCGGCCTTACCGTCGATGATGCTGAGCCAAGTCGGCTTCTCGGCTCTGCCTTTGAGGATCACGCCATCGTAGCCCGCAAATCTAAGCTCGGCCCCAAAGAAACCACCCACCGAGGAGCAGAGATACATATTGGTTATGGGAGATTTCGTCGTGGCCTCCCAGCGGGCACATGCGGGCAACGGGGTTCCAGTTGCCGGACCCGTCATAAAAATCAAGACGTTATCGGGGGAGAGCGGGTCGATGCGGGGCTCGAGCTCCCTGTAAATCATTGCCGCCCCAAGGCCGCGCCCACCCAGAAAAGCACGAGCAAGTTTTTCTGGAGTTTCCTGTTCTTCGATCGCGCCGCGCGTTAGATCGATGCGCAAAATCTTGCCCGCATAGCCAAACATCTCTGCCCCTCCTTGTCCTCATTGCACGAACATTTATAGAATTACCCGAGCTCGTTTAACTGAGTGGTAAAATGAGAGTAAAAATTTACACCACACCATTCTGTCCCTACTGCAAGATGGCGAAGGAGTTCCTGAAGGGGCGCGGCGTCGAGTTCGAGGAGGTAGACGTTCAGGAGGATCGCGGCGCAGCAGTTGAGATGATCCAAAAGACCGGCCAGAATGGCGTTCCAGTGATCGAGATCAATGACAAGATTATCGTGGGTTTCAATAAAGAAAAAATCCTCGAGGCCTTGGAGTCATGAATGCGGAACAACTTCGTGCCCCCCTCGAGCGATATGCCAAGTCACAGGGTTTCCAGTTGAACCCCGATGAAAAAATCGTTGATTTCGTGATCCGAGGGTTGCGACATAACGAGCAGAAATTCGGCCACCGCTACTGCCCCTGCCGCGCGGTCACCGGCGACCCCGAGCAAGATCGAAAAATCATCTGCCCATGTGCATATCATAAAGACGAGATTAAACACATGGGGCACTGCCTCTGCGGGCTCTTCGTGGCCAAGAGCTAGACGCTAGGTGAGATGCTTTTTGTAGACGCGGGCGCAATGCACGCAGCAGAACATCAGTGTTTTCCCTTCAACTTGCTCCTTATGCCCGCCCTCGTAAACTTTGCACCCGCAATGTGTGCATTGTGTCAGCCTAGGCTCGAGAACTATCGAAACGAGATCGCTAAACCGCCTCATGAACCTTGAAGATGTTTTTTTCCCTTCCTTGGTCAGCGTGTAAACTTTCCTCGGCTTGTTTCCGACCATCGTCGCCTTGCAGGTGACGAGGCCTTTTTCCTTCAGGCCCTTCAGCAACGGGTAAATTTGTCCAGCGGAGGGCTTCTTCCCAGTTTTTTTCTCCAACTCGACCATTATGTCATAGCCATGCTTTGGTCCCTCGTTGAGCAAAAGTAGGGTGTAAAATTTGGTGAGGTTTGTGATGTGCTCCCGCTCGCCGACCATGATTGCACCACTTTAACATGGAAAGAGGATATATTTAAATATGATATATCGTAAAAAAGAGTTATGGTAAAAATGGCTAAAAAGAAGATCACCATTCGCATCAGCGGGATGCGCTGTGTGAGCTGCGCCCAGACCATCGAGAAAGCCCTCGAGAAGCGGCAGGGGGTAACTGGCGCGAACGTCAACTTCGCCACGGAGAAGGCCACGGTCGAGTACGACCCGGCGAAGGTGAGTTTGGAGCAACTGGGTGAAACGATCAAATCGACCGGCTACGAGCCCGTGGGCATCGAGCGGGAGCGGACCCGCGAGGTCAGTTTGAAAATCACTGGAATGACGTGCGCCGCGTGCGCTGCGAAGATCGAAAAGGCGCTTTCTGGTCTCGAGGGGGTGAAGCGCACTAGCGTCAACCCGGCGACCGAGAAGGCGACCGTGGAGTACCTGCCTGAAATTGTGACGCTGCTCGACCTCCGAAAAGCGGTCCAAGATGTCGGCTACGGCGTGAGCGAGGAGGAGGAAGTCGACAAGTCTCTGGTGGAGATGCAGAAAGCCCGCGTGCGCATGTTCGTGGGATGGGGCTTCACCATCCCCATCACCATCTGGATGTTCGCCGAGATGATCTTCGGCGTGGTCTGGCCTAACCGGGAAATCTATAACTTGGGCTTAATCCTGCTCGCCGTGCCCGTACTTTTCTGGGCTGGCCTGCCAACGCTTCGCGCGGCCGCCAAGGCCATCTCTCACAAGACCGCAAACATGGATGTCCTCATCATGATGGGGACCACGATAGCCTTCCTCACCGGGCCACCCATGTTCTTCGGAATTCCCATCCTGAACTACTCAGGGGTCGCGGCGATGATCATGTCCTTCCACCTAACCGGACGATACGTGGAGGCCAAGGCGAAGGGCCGAGCTTCGCAGGCCATCAAGCGCCTCCTGATGCTCGAGGCCAAATCGGCACGCATTCTCGTCAAGGGTGAGGAGAAGGAGGTCCCGATCGAGGAGGTAAAAGTCGGCGATGTGATGGTCGTTCGCCCCGGCGAGAAGATCCCGACCGATGGGGTGGTCATCGAGGGTGAGAGCGCGGTCGACGAGTCGATGGCGACAGGTGAGTCCATGCCCGTGCATAAAAAGAAAGAGAGCGAGGCAATTGGGGCCACGGTCAACCAAGAGGGCCTGCTCAAAATCAAGGCGACGAAGGTCGGAAAAGACACCTTCCTCTCGCAAGTAATTAAAATGGTCGAAGAGTGCCAAGGGACTAAAGTTCCAATCCAAGAGTTCGCGGATAAGGTCACCAGCTACTTCGTGCCCGCCGTGCTGCTGATCGCCACGGCAACTTTCATCCTCTGGATGGTCGTGCCGGGTTTCATAGGGGGCATCGCCAACTGGGCACAATCATTCCTACCTTGGGTCGACCCAACGTTAGGTGTGTTCACTCTCGCGATCTTCGCCACGGTCGCCGTACTCGTCATCGCCTGTCCCTGCGCCCTCGGCTTGGCGACGCCTACCGCGCTGATGGTCGGGAGCGGCTTGGGCGCCGAGAACGGCATCATAATCCGGAAGGGCGAGGCCATCCAGACGCTCAAGGACGTACACACGATAGTCTTCGATAAAACCGGTACCATCACCCAAGGGAAACCAGCGCTGACCGATGTCGTCGCGACGAAGGATTTTGCTCAGAAAGATGTTCTGCGGCTGGCGGCGAGCGTCGAGGCGGGCTCTGAACACCCCATCGCAAAAGCCATAGTCGAGGGGGCACGCGCGAAAAAGGTCAAGCCCGCGAAGCTCAAGGGATTCAAGGCGGTGCGGGGGAAGGGAGTCCGAGCCATTATCGACGGAAAGCAAATCTTAGTTGGAAATCGCCTCTTCCTGAAGGAGGCCGGCACCGATGTCGCCCCACTTGAGAGCGAGCTGAAGCGGCTCGAGGATGAAGGCAAGACCGCCGTGCTAGTCGCCTCGGGTAAGAAGCTTGCTGGGGTCTGCGCGGTGGCCGACACGCTGAAGGAGGACTCGGTGCGGGCGATCAAAGAGTTGCACGAGATGGGGTTAAAGAGCGTCATGATCACCGGTGACAACCCACGCACCGCCAACGCAATCGCAAAACGGGTTGGCATTGACCGAGTGCTCGCGGAGGTGCTGCCCGATCAGAAAGTTGCGGAGATCAAGCGCCTGCAAGGGGAGGTCGGGATGGTGGCGATGGTGGGGGATGGGATCAACGACGCTCCGGCACTGACCCAAGCGAACGTTGGCATCGCAATCGGTACGGGCACAGATATCGCGATCGAGGCTGGCGACGTCATCCTGGTGCGGGGCGACCTCTCGAGCGTGGTCAGCGCGATAAAGCTCTCCCGGGCGACATTCCGCAAGATCAAACAGAACCTCTTCTGGGCATTCGGCTACAACACCGCTGCGATACCTCTTGCGATCTTCGGGCTGCTCCACCCCATCATCGCTGAGCTGGCGATGGCGACGAGCTCAGTAAGTGTGGTGAGTAACGCCAACCTGCTAAAGCGAGTTAATATTGCATCCTCATACTCCTCAGAAAAAGCAATTGCGACAAAAAAATCCTAAATTTTGATATTCCTGAGAGTAATATTTTAAATGGAAAAATATAAATACCAGTATTTATAACATTTTTACAAATTCGGGGGTATTGAGTTGACCAAAACCAAGGTGAACAAGTCGATAGCAGAGATAAACGACCGGATCAAGCGCGGCGATGCGGTGGTCGTGACAGCGGAGGAAATGGTAGAAATCGTGAGGGAAAGGGGCGAAGTCGAGGCTGCCAAGGAAGTGGACGTCGTCACCACCGGCACCTTCGGGGCGATGTGCAGCTCGGGAGCTTGGTTGAACTTCGGGCATGCTGACCCACCGATTAAAATGCAGCGCGTCTGGCTCAACGATGTCGAAGCTTACACTGGGGTCGCTGCCGTCGATGTTTACATAGGCGCCACCCAGCTCAGCGAGACTCGCGGCTTCGAGTATGGCGGTGGCCATGTCATCGAAGATTTGGTCCGGGGGAAAGAAATCGAAGTTAGGGCGATCGCATACGGCACCGATTGCTATCCACGCAAGGAGCTCGAAATCTCCGTGACTAAGGATGACCTAAATCAGGCGGTGCTCTCCAACCCTCGCAACGCTTACCAGCGCTACGTCGCGGCCACAAACTCGCGCGATGAAACGATTTACACCTACATGGGCACCCTACTACCGAACTACGGCAACGTGACCTACTCCGGCTCAGGTGCCTTGAGTCCGCTGCACAACGACCCAAATTACGAAACAATTGGAGTGGGGACGCGAATCTTTCTAGGTGGTGCCCAAGGCTACATCTTTTGGGAAGGCACCCAGCACGCGCCGACCAAGGCAATGGGGACCATCATGACCATCGGCAATCTCAAGGAGATGGATGCGCGCTACATCAGGGGGGCGACTATCGAAAAATACGGGACCTCGCTGTACGTCGGCTTAGGTATCCCCATCCCGATCATCAACGAGCGCGTTGCTAAGACGACGGGCATCAGCGATGAGGATATAATGACCAATCTCACCGACTACGGGGTCCCGAGGAGGGAGCGCCCGATCCTCAAGGAAGTCACGTACGCCGAGCTGAAATCAGGGGAGGTTGAAGTCGAGGGAAAGGAGGTACCAGTCAGTCCCCTGAGCAGCTTGAAGCAGGCGAGGGAAATTGCTGGCATCCTGAAAAAGTGGATCGAAGACAAAAAATTCTTCCTCGCCCAAACAGTTGAAGGGCTATCAACGGACCAGGTATTCAAGCCGATAAAACATATCACCGCTGCCCCTGTGGCCAAGGACTTGATGACAAGGGAGGTGGTGACCGCCAAACCAAGCGATTCAATCACCAGCGCGGCGAAGATATTCGCGAAACGAAACTTCGACCACCTGCCAATCGTCGATGAAAAAGGGAAACTCGTGGGCATCGTGACCTCGTGGGACATCGCAGTAGCGGTCGGAACTGGCAAGAGGAAGCTATCGGAGATCTTGACCCCCAAAGCCATCGTGGCGTCCGAGAATGAACCCATCGACGCGATTGCGAGGAAGCTTGAAACGCACAGGATTTCAGGGGTCCCGGTGGTAGGCACGAAGGGAGAGTTGAGAGGTATCCTCACGAGCGAAGACCTATCAAAGCTGATCGGGAGGCGAAGAAAGTGACGAAAAAAGTGCTGTTGAGATATTCGGCTGAGAAGGTTAAGGAACCAATACTGGCGTCAATCATCAAGGAAACGGATACGCTTCTGAACATCCTACACGCGGAGTTCAGCGCGGAGGGCGGGGAGATCCTGCTCGCGATCGACGCTCCCGATGCGGAAGTGAATCGAGTCATCAAACTTTTCGAACAAAAGGGAATCGAGACCAAGGAACTCAAACGTGCAATTCAGCTCGATGAGGAAAAATGTTTCGACTGCGGTGCGTGCATCTCGCTCTGTCCCACCGGGGCGCTCCGGTTGACCGATGATTATTCGATCGAACTCGATGAGGACAAGTGTATTTACTGCGAAATCTGTGTGCCGTCTTGTCCGGTGAGAGCGCTCAAGGTATCAAAATTTTGATGGGGGATAGAAATGTATACTCGTGTATGGTCATTCAAGGAAACAAACCTAGTAGTCAAATCGGACACCGAGCAGGCAATAAACGTAGCCGTGAGCGCAGCTCTTGAAGCTAGGCGTTGCATTGAGAGATTTATAGTTAGGCATCCGGAGTTCAGATACTCACTCGAGCCGCTGCGCCTGAATGCGGAGGGGTATCCGACGATAATAGGATTGATGCTTAGAGCCGCACAGCTTGCGGATGTTGGCCCGTTTGCGGCTGTTGCTGGGGCGATTTCGCAGGTTGCGGCTGAGGCAGCGATCAGTGTGGGTGCTAAGAATGTTTTGGTCGAAAACGGTGGCGACATCTCTATCATTGGAAATCAGAAGTTTCGCGTCGGGATTTATGCGGGGAAAGCAAAAATTTCTGGGAAAATAGGTTTTCTCGTTCAAGGGAAGGAGCTGCCGGTAGGCATTTGCACGAGTTCGGGCGCGGTGGGGCATTCTGTAAGTTTTGGTGATGCGGACGCTGTCGTCGTAATCGCACGTGAGGCATCGATTGCTGATGCCGCGGCAACATCCGTAGCAAATGCCGTGGAGGGAACAGATGTTGAAGCGTCTATTAAACGGGGCTTAGACCGAGCTGACGCTACCCCTAAAATTCGAGGCTGTTTGGTCGTGAGGGAGGATTACATCGGCACTTCTGGTAAATTACCAAAGCTAATCCAAGTCTCGTCTGAAGGAGAGCTCTCGACCACTTCAAGAAGATATCGAGCATACGGGACAGATTTACCCTCCATTTTTGAACCCCAATGCGTGGTGAAAGATCGATGGCAGTCATAGTGAAATTCTTTGCGAATTTTCGTGAGATAACTGGAAAAGAGCAGGAGAGTGTCAAAGGGGTGGGAAATATCTCCTCTCTGTTAGACGAGCTCGTTCGTAGGTTCGGGGACAAGCTAGCCAAGCAGCTGTACTCGCCCGGAGCACGGGAATTACTCGAAACTGTCAACATCTTGGTGAATGGCAAGGGCATAAGCTTTCTCCGTGGATTGAACACATCCCTGAAAGACGGCGATGTGGTGGCAATTTTTCCACCTGTATCGGGAGGATAAGAATATTTGTAAAATATGCCGGGGTAGCCTAGTGGTTAAGGCGGTGGGCTGCAGACCCGCTATTCGCCGGTTCAAATCCGGCCCCCGGCTCCAGGTGATGGTTTCATGAGTGAAAAGGCGGTAAGGCAAACGTTCGAGATGATAAAATGAGACCTATTGCTGGTTTGGAGTTAGCATCCATTTTATAGAGGAACCGCCAACGTGGGATGGGAAACCGATGACAATTACCGTAAAGTTCTTCGCGAACTTCCGCGAGGTGACGGGGAAGGGGCAGGAAATGGTTGAGGGGGCAAAAAACGTTGCTTCCCTGCTGGACGAGCTCGTTCGCAGGTTTGGGGAGGGGCTGGCCGAACAACTTTACTCGCCGGGCACGCGGAAACTCCGCGGAACGGTGAATATTTTGGTGAACGGTAGGAGGATAGGTCTCTTACAAGAGCTAGACACTCCACTAAAAGACGGGGACGTGGTGGCGATCTTCCCACCCGTAGCTGGGGGCAAGCTGACGCCCGACGAACTCAAGCGCTACAGCCGTCAAATCATCATCCCTGGTCTCGGCAAGCGGGGGCAGCTCAAGCTGAAGCGGGCCCACGTGTTCGTCGCTGGATTGGGGGGACTGGGTAGCCCATCTTCGATTTATCTCATCGCCGCGGGGGTCGGACACCTGACGATCATCGATGAGCAGCGAGTCGACCTAACAAATCTCAACCGCCAAGTGTTGCACTGGG
>JAUWYN010000042.1 GCA_030615805.1 Hadesarchaea archaeon
GGCCGAGAACGCGATCGCCGCCTTGGATGCTGAGTATGGGTCTGAAATCGGCATCGAACAAGTCGGCTTCGACGCCGGCACCATCACAATTTACGTGAACGTCAGGGGTGGGCCCCCGCCGGACAACCAAGCGATATCGGACAACATCAGAGCGAGCGCGCTCAAGTACATCTACCAAGCGGTGGTCGGTTCCTTCCCCGAGAATGCGGAACCTGTCAAGACGGGGTACTACACCTACGACGTTGCCGTGGGGATAAGGAGGGTGACGAAGTGAACGAGCGAGGTCAAATCTTCACTCTCGACATGTTCTTTGCGCTGACCCTAACGGTGCTCGTGGTGAGCTACTCTGGGCTGGCGCTCGAGCAGGCGCGCAGGCAGGCTGAAAGCTATGCGTTGAGATACTCGCTCGAGCGCACGGCAAACGACGCCGCAGATGTACTCGTGAAGACGCTAGGCAGACCTTCAAACTGGGAGGAAAATGCCGAAATGCTAGAAACCCCGGGATTTACGGAGGAGAGTGAGGGAAACCCCGTCCAAAATACTTTGAGCATCAGAAAGTTTGGGCAGCTCAGGTGTCTAACTAATAGCGATAATTGGGTGGCTCCGGTAAATGCCAATGCGGTAGAAGCAATAAAGAAGCTCTTTGGTGGATCTGAGAATTTTGAAATTAGAATACTTGATGAAAACAAAAATGAGTTATGGCACGCTTTTCCGGGATGGGTCACCGGAGATGTTGGTGAGGACTCGGGGGCTGAGAACTCCTTTGAAGTCGCGGTCGTTAGGCGTTCGGTCGCCATGAGATATGGAACGGCCATTAGAGTAGATTCTGAACGGCTAGTAGGTGGATGGTCACCTTGGGAGAGAGATGTGCATTTGGAGTTTGAGATTTATCCGGGAGAGCTTGATGCGTTTGACTTCTACATCGTCGTGATGGGTGGAGGCAATAATCCAAGGGCTAAAATCTGGGTAAATAAAGACGCAGAGTCACCTTACCAAAACCCCGACTACTCCTTCCCCAGTGACCCTAAAATCCTTCAGGAGACCTTTCCAGAACAACACGGGGGAATAGAGAACGATTCTGGAATCGACAACCAACTCACGGAAGGCCCAAACTTTCTAGGTGCCTGGATTAAGGCCAACCCAAGCCCGAAGAAGGGTGAATGGATCCGTATTTACGTGGTCACGATCCCCTCGTGCTCCGATTGGGATCTTGCGCCCTTCATGCTAGAATCATTGCCCGCGACACTCGAGGTGAAACTATGGAGGTAGGGCAATGAGATTCAGAAGGGATCGGAGAGGGTTCATCTTCAGCCTCGACGCGACGCTGGCGATGCTAGTTGTGATGATAGTGATGGCCGGGGTAGCGCGCGTGGGGGGGCCCGGGCTGGTCTATGGACAGCACGGCTACCTGCGTTTGGAGCGATACGCAAATGATGCGCTCGAGGTGATGCAGCTCACGGGCACGTTGGATGACGTCGTGGATCTGGTTATGATGGGGGAGAACACTGAGGCCGAAATTCTGGCGCGGGCGGAACTCAAGAAAATCCTACCGAACGAAGTGCAGTTCAGACTCGTGGTTGGCGACAATCGCTTAGTGGTTTACCCTAGTGATGCGGAGGAACAAAATAACTGGAACAACGCGTTCGCAAGTGCCGAGGAAATCGCCGTTGCGGCCCGTGTTATGGCGTTGGGTGGGCTCGACCAAGACAACCCCAACCGCACGGAGGGTGAGTGGCACGAGGTCGAGGACGGGAAGTGGTGCGCGCAGAGCTTTATCGCCGGCCTCACCGGAGACCTCACCAAGGTTGTCCTGTATTTGAAGGTGGAAGGGAGCCCGGGGGAGCTAACTATTGAAGTCAGGGACTGCACGGCGGAGAACAAGCCGGGGAGCGATAATCTGGCCCGTACGACCACAAGTGACGTCGTTTCCACCACCGGCGAGGAATACGAGTTTACCTTCCCCTCGCCCGCCGAGGTAACTGCTGGGACCAGCTACTCCATCGTCCTGCCCGAGCTGGAGGGCGCCGGCACGTACTGGTGGGCCGAGTACAGGCCAAGCGATGGCGATATTTATCCGTGGGGGAAAGTCTGGCTCATCACCAAGAGCGGCGGGAGTTGGTCGGAGGGCGGCGGCGGCCGCCACGACTTTTACTTCAGGACGTATGTGGGCGTCCCACCTGAGAACATATTTGATTTCATCACCCTCTACGTGTGGCGGGGGGCGGGAACATGAAACTGGGGCGGGACCAACGCGGATTCGTGCTGAGCGGGGTTGCGCTGCTGCTTGTGCTTCCAGCTATGCTGCTTGCGACCTCTTGCTTTGCAATAATCGAGATGGGTGGAGAAGCGGTCGCGCTGCAGACCACCGCTGACAAGGTGTTTTATACTGGGAACGATATCGAGCGCATGATTAAAAAAATGTGGGATGAAGATCTATTGGCCGATAACGAACCTAATACCAACGCTAAGTTTGCTAATCTTGCCGAGAATTATCGCGCAGCTACGGGATTGCTGGTGGATATAACGCCCACGTGGATGCTGTGGATCCATGTTATAGATACTGGGGAAAATCGTTATGCGGGGACCACCTACTGCAAGGTTGACCACGTCGCTCCGGAAAACTGGCGCTATTACTTCGAAGACGCAGAGGATGGGGACTACGATGAACCTATCCTGCTTGTCGAAAAACTCGGTGAAAATCTGAGAATAACTATCGAAGAATACGGTGGCGACTTGGGCTCGAATGGCTCGGATGTTTATTATTCAGACCCACCGCCACTTTGGGAAGGAGTCGATGGCCCTCCTCCGACCCATGTCGGGGAGAACACAGAGGTGGAAGGGGTAGTACAACTTAGAGTGTTTATTAACGTCAGAGACCCGAGAGGCGTCGCGCAGTACGAGTCGACGGTTGATTTAAGGTGAAAATCTCGATGTTTTGGTGAAGAAAATGGCGCGCAAAAGTTCCAAAGCAACTGATTTCTTCCGCAAGGTTGGCGACGCGGTCCTAGGAGTGGGAAAGCTCCCAAGCAAACTAAAGCGTAGGGTGCCGAGGGTAAAGAAAAAGGCCCCACCGAAACCCAAACCCGGGATTCCACGCGCGCTACAGGGTTTCTTCGAGCGGCGCCATGCAGGGTGGCCCGAATATGTTATGCTCAAGGCGCAGCTGGCTATCCTCGCTCTCTTCGCAACAGCAGTAATCTACATAGCGCTGCTGCCCGCGGAAGTCACCATCTTCATTCCCCTACTGCTCGCGCTGAGCGCCTACCTGATCTATCTTGCAGTGGGGCAGCTCAGGCGCGCATTCGAGCGAGACTACCCGGCCTACCGGAGCTTTGTGGGTATGTGCGTGGCCATCGCCTGGGTCTTCGTGCTCGCACTCAGACACTCCCCAATCGAGTTCTCGATCGAGGCACTCCACCTAGCACTCATCCCCCCGTTGGTAGCGATAGGGTTCGTGTTCGTGGCATTCGCGGCCTTCAGGCTCAAGTACGGCCGGAGCTTCACCTACGGCAGGGTCGAGGAGGTCCGGGGACGCCGAGCGGTGGTTCGTGTAAGCTACGACATCTGCAGCAACGTGAAGTCCGGCCTGTATTTGGTGGAGAGCTTCGCCAGGGTCAGGAAGAGGGACCAGGTGAAGCTAAGCGTGGAGCGGCCGATGCTGGGGCTGCGGGGAGCGAAGGTTAGGGCTATATTGGAAAAATTAAAACCTACCACTTTACGCGCCGGAGAGCGCTAAGACGAAACGCCAATACAGGTCCCCATAGAAGATCGCGATGGCCACCCCAAGCCCGAGCGCGGGTGCGAATGGTATGCCCTTCTTGAGTTTTATGTAGTTCTTCAACTTGCGTTCGCGAACGAGGCGCTTGAGCGCCCCCACTTGGTAGCGCGTGAGGCCCGCCGCCCGCCGGGGATTTGTGTAGACACGATCGTAATGTGGCTTCAGCCCAAATTTTGAACTCCAACGGCTGACCTTGCCGTCTTTCTCGTAGATGGTTTCGGCGGGGATCATGCCCTCCCTGAGTTCGGTAATTTTGACCTGCTCGTAAAGCATGCCGCGCCCACGAATGCGGCAGATCACAGCGTAGATGAGCAAAATCGGCAGGATAGCGATGACCGAGTTAAATAAAATCGTGATGGGGAATGGATAGGGCACGTTTTGAACATAGGGTGCGGTATAAAATGGCATCAGGGCCCCCAGTGCCGTGAAGAGCTTGACATCGCCTCCAGCCCAGCCACCCGTGAGCCACATCACATAGCCGATGATGAAGGCTATCGCCGCCCCGAGCGCCCCGGAGATCATCGCCCAGAGGTCCCAGCGCCAAACGCCGAGGAGCACGTAAAAGACGATGCCGACCCCGATGAGCGGAAAGGTGAGCCGGTTGGGGATGATTCGCTTTCGTAGATCGGTGTAGTTGGCTATGCAGACCGCTGCGAGAGCGATCGCAGCTGGGAGGAGGAGCTCGAACTCGGACGCACAACCACCCTACCTCACTTTTGCTCGATTAATAAGAACTTGGTGCCGAACCCTACTTACAAAAGCATCCCAGCTAGGCCGGGGATGATGACGTTATCCATCACGTTATCGATTTGGCCGCTGACGTTTGAGCCTAGGCCCTGAGAAGCGACATAAATGGAGAAAACTATGCCTGCCACGACCACTAATACGGCCCCCAGCATTAGCAAATATTCGGTTGCACCTTGGGATCGTTCTTCCATGTGATCACGCATAAGCTTCACTAATTGTTTTATGCTGCATCCGTATAATTAAGCTACGGTAGCTGCGTCGTACCAAGTGTCGCTGTATTTTATCTTCACCTTGTCCCCACTGGTAGCATCCGCAGCTGGCAACGAAACCGTTACTCCCCTCTTTAAATCTTCTGTTCCAGAACCACTTGCTATCTTTGTGGCATAGTGGTAGACCGCCCAACTCCAGTCGGCCGCCGGAATCGTGGATGGGGTCATCGAGCTGGAGGGGGTGAAAACCACGTTGTCACCGCTCTTTTCCGCCGTGCCCGTTATCATAGCGGATGGAGGTGTGGTTGTCAGATAGAAAACGGCGGTGGCAACGATGATAAGAGCCACAACTAGAATCAGCAAATACTCTGTTGCGCCTTGTGCTCGAACTCCCGTTAAACTAGCATAGGCGCCCTCTCGCCGCATTGCCGAACCGCCGAACCGTTATCCAGCAATAATTGAAAGGGACGCCACCCTAGGCTATGGTAGCTGCGTCGTACCAAGTGTCGCCGTATTTTATCTTCACCTTGAATCCAGACGAAAGCTCAGTAGTACCAGCGTCAAACTCAAGTGGTATTCCCCTTTCTAAATCACTTGCTCCACTACCACTCCCTTTTAAAGTAGCACCGTCATAGACCGCCCACTCGTAATCGGCCGCTGCAATTGTGGTTGGAGTCATCGATGTGGAGGGAGTGAACTCCACCACGGTGTTGTCGCCGGATTTTAATGTCGCTGAACCTGTTATCACGGCGGATGGACCCGTGCTGGTCACATAGTATACTGCTATCGCAACGATAACTAGCACTGCAGCCAGCATCAACAGGTACTCGGTAGCGCCTTGACCCTTTTTAAACAACCTCATTTTTTTACCTCCACAGGAACCCTCTCAAATATGTGATTATAAAGGTGCCCCCACATCCCTGAGCAAAAGTCGACATTTTTGTAGACAGGTTTAAAAACAGCTGGTGTCCAACCTATCTTGATAAGCTTGCAGGTTTTGAGCTGCATCCGGCGAGCTGCGAATGTGCGGAGGGCCCTCGAGCGAGCCGCAGCTGAGCTCAACGAGAAGCTCGCGAAAACGCAGGGATGCATAACCCGGATGGAAGCGAGCGTCGACTCGGGCTTAGCTGGGGCGACCGTGCGCATAGCCCTAGTGGTAGACGAAAGTGATGTCAGGCCAAAATGCATCTTCTGGGTGAATGAAGTCGGCGGCAGCGAGAGGGTGGCCCTTCTCCGCGCTCAAGAGAAAATAAATGCACGGCTAGCGAAACTACGCGGGGAGATTGCCGGGTTCTACCTGAAGTTCATAACCCCTCCTTTACCAAAGCGCGCCTACGCCACGCTCATCGTTGCGGTGAATGAGGAGGTGCCCAAAAAAGTTGGGAAGCTTAGCTTGGGGGAACGCCGAGAACGTCTAGCTGCGGTGCTTCGATTATTCGGCAATGACCCAAAAGTAATCAACCTCGCACGGGTGGCCAAGACCCTCGGCGTCTCGCGCGACACAATTTATAAGGATTTACAAGAACTTGGCGTGGAACGCTAAACCGGTGCAATGCCCCCAACGATGAGCCGAGCCACGTAGAAGACGATCGCCGAGACGACCATGAAAGGCACGGCGAAGGTCAAGCCCTTTAACATTTTGCCGTATCGGATTACCCCGACCGCGAGTGAGCAGATGAGCGCTTGAATCACGATGTACGCCATGGCGATCGTACCCATCTCCGCCGGCAGTCCTGCACCCGCCGCTGGGCCCCTGCCTATTTGTATCCCACTCACCGCCACCGTGAGGCCAACTATAAAAGGAACTGCGAAAAGCGCTACGACAAGCAAGAAAAGAACTTGCTGCATCGTCGCCGCCAGCCGCTCGCGCTGAATCGCGTGTACCTCCTTGATGTCCGTGGAAACGGAGTCGAGCACGCTGGAGAGGGCCGCGCCGCGTTCGATTCCCTCAACGATTAAGCGGAAA
>JAUWYN010000069.1 GCA_030615805.1 Hadesarchaea archaeon
CGCCTACCTGCTCACATCGCGACCCGGATGGCACATGCGGCGAGCATGGCGTTGATCAAGGCCGGCCACGCCAAGGTCGACATCAAGGCCGAATCCTACCCCCCAACCCAAGACCCCCACCTCGGCCCTGGGACAGGGATAACCCTCTGGGCTGAAACCGAGGGCGACGCGATCTTGGGGGCGAGCTCGCTAGGCAAGCGGGGGAAGCCGGCCGAACAAGTTGGGCGGGAAGCTGCCGAGAGCTTGATAAAACAACTTCGAACGGGCTGTGCGGTCGACCGCCACCTGACCGACCAGCTCGTGCCCTACCTCGCGCTCGCCGAAGGCACATCTGAAATAACGAGCGCTGAACTCACCTCGCACACGCTGACGAACATCGCGCTGGTCGAGCAAATCTTGGGCGTGAGGTTTGAGGTCGAAGGAGAGTTAAAACAGCCGGGGCGAATTCGCGTCGTGGGACTCGGCCACACCAAGCCTTAATCCTTAAAACAAAAGGATCGCTGCGATGATCGAAAATGCTACAAACATCAAAAGCGAGAGATGGGTTGACCGCCATCTAAGTTTGAACGCGTCCCCAATGTCATTGCGCACCGATCCAAAATCCCCCCCCACGGCCCGCATCCCCCTGAACCAAACGAAGAACACGGAGATATAAAGAAGAGCTATCACCGCTAGGAAAGCCACAGCGATCAAAGGGTTCACGTAAAACACCGATATCGCCGAAGGGGAAACGTATACCTCGATGGGCGCCGCCAAAAATATCAAAAATGCCCCAAGCCCGACGAGGATGATGAAGTCCGTTAGGAACTCTTTGACCTTGCCCTTATACCTCCGAAGCTCCTTTCGCTCACGCCTCGAAAATCTCCACGACCACAACGTTCCGCTTTTACTCGCTACAGATATCATGTGCCCAATACCCTTCCAAAAGTTCCAAGCGGCGCGCAGGGTAGCCCCCACGATGATGAAAGCTCCGGTTAACTCGAGTGCCCCGTGCACAAAAATACCAGCTAGAAACGCCAGCGCCGCATTTGCATCTGCCCCTAATATATGATACCAGTAGGAGGTAGCGACACCGACCGAATAACCTGTGAACACAGACAAGTGAAAGCTGAGGTAGGAGGGAGTCGTGGCAACATACAAACCAGCGACCCTCAAATTGTGTGACCAGTAGTACCTCGTCCGCGCCCAATTGTCCATCGCCCCGACCTCGCCGACAGCATTCTCATATTCTTGGGCCTCGGGCTCCTGCAGGAACTCGGATGAATCATACGCCAGAATATGATAGCCCACACTGAACATCATCACGAGGAAACTAACTAGGATGACAAAACCAATTGCGGACGAGTTCCGCCTGAAAGCACCAAATGTTCTCCTCGCGATGTCCACAGGCGCACCCGAACGGCAGCCATAACCAAGTTATCTGTAAATATCCTCCGGCTTGAACTTCCGCCCTAACACTCGCACGAGCTTGCCCTGCCTGACCTTGCGGTAGAAACAGGAATGATAGCCCTCGTGGCACGCTGCACCCACCTGCTCGACATCGAAGACCAAGGAATCACCATCGCAGTCGACCCACACATCACGAACTCGTTGGTAGTGCTTCGATTGCTCGCCCTTCAGCCATAATTTGCGCCGTGATCTGCTCCAGTAGTGCATCGTGCCTGTAGTCAGGGTTTTCAACACCGCCTGCTTGGTCTGATGCGCTACCATGAGCACCTGTTTTGTTTCAAAGTCCCGTGCGACAGCTGTGACGAAGCCATTCCTGAAGTCAAGTGCTTTTACGACTTCTCTTGCCTTAAGGGGGGTTAACTTCAAATTATCGCCCTTTTAATCTTTTACGTATGCTTTGAGCGTGCCCTGGAAGACCCTCAGCCTCGGCAAGCCTTTCTGCAGTATCCGCCACGCGCTTCAGGCCACGCTTGGTTAAAGTCTGGAAGGTGGGCAGCCTAAGGAAATCGAGCACCGAGAGTCCCGAGCGTTTCTCAGCCCCACCACCTGTTGGTAAGATATGATTGGGTCCTACCGCGAAATCACCCGCCGCTACTGGAGAGTAAGGTCCAATAAAAATTGCACCTGCATTCTTCACTTGCTTCAAAACTTGCCTCGGACGATTTACCATTAGCTCGAGGTGCTCAGGGGCGTAATCGTTCGCAAACTCTAACGCCTGCTTAAGATCAGCCGTAACTATCGCTCGTCCATACTTTTCGAGGGCCCGTCTAACGGTCGCTGACCGCGGGTTTCCTTTGAGCATTTCCTTAATGGACTCACATACTTTGGATGCCAACTCTTGAGATGTCGTCACGAGCATCGCTGCTGCCGCTGGGTCATGCTCAGCCTGTGCCAACATGTCCGCCGCGACGTACGCTGAATTAGCCGAAGCATCCGCGATGATCAAAACCTCACTTGGGCCTGCGGCAAAATCTACATCTACATTTGGTGCGACCACTTGCTTAGCGGCTACCACATAGACATTTCCCGGCCCGACTATCTTATCGACCTTTGGAATCGTCGTGGTGCCATAGGCCATCGCCGCTATCGCCTGAGCGCCGCCGACCTTGAAGACCGCATCGATGCCAGCTACATCAGCAGCCACCAGCACGACCCCGTTGACCCTGCCGTCTTTTTTGGGCGGGGTACATGCAATTATTTGCCCGACCCCGGCAATTCGCGCTGGGATTGCAGCCATGAGCGCGCTCGAAGGGTAGCTCGCCAATCCACCCGGGATATAGATGCCCACCCTCGCCAAGGGGCGCACGAGTTGCCCGACCCTAATGCCTGGCTGGAGCTCCATCGACCACTCACGTGGAAGCTGCCTGCGGTGAAATTTTTCGATCGCCGCCGCCGCACGCTTAATCGCTTTTACCGTATTTACATCGGCCTGCCTGTAAGCGGCATCGATCTCTCGCTCGCTAACGCGAAGCTGTTTTTGATCAAGCCTGACGCCGTCGAGGCTCCTCGTGTACTCAAGCAGGGTCTCATCCCCCCGCTCCCGCACGTCGGTCACGATTTTGGCCGCTTTTGGGATGATCGATGAGACATCAAGTTCAGAGCGTTTGAGTAGCTTTCCCCGTTCCGCCTGCGAGCACTCCCAAAGGCGAACGATCTTCAACATCATAACCCACCAGTTATACCCTCACCGCCACGCCACGCTCTCGCAGGTAGCGCTTGACCTCTTCGACCGTGTAGGTGCCGAAGTGAAAGATACTTGCGGCTAGCGCAGCATCCGCCTTACCATCTGCCAAAACCTCGTAGATATGCTCGAGCTTGCCAGCACCCCCTGAGGCGATAATCGGTATGCCTACTGCCTCCGCGATCGCGCGCGTTCCTTCGATATCATAACCCTCTTGTGTGCCATCGGTGTGCACACCCGTGTAGAGGATCTCACCGGCGCCCAGCGATTCGACTCGCTTTGCCCACTCTATCATGTCAATTCCAGTAGGTTTCATTCCGCCAGAGACGCACACCTCCCACTTTCTTTCTGCAATGACCTTTCCATCGATGGCGCTCACCACCATCTCCTTACCAAACTCGAGAGAGAGTTCACGCAG
>JAUWYN010000040.1 GCA_030615805.1 Hadesarchaea archaeon
CTACTTTGTGATCTACTGTGCGTTGGCTTGTTATAAATACAACAATTAAGCGAAACAATAGCCTTTTTTAGGTGGGGGCCCAATCTAAATTGATCATCAAATCAAGCCAGAATCACCATCAGGCTCATTCTGGCTTTTCGAGGGCGTGGTGCCCTTGGAAGGAAAAAGGTTGCAAGAACTAGTAGCCGAGCGAATCGGCAAAAAGGAGGTTTCTTCTATGCGAGAGGGTATTGGTACGACCAAGTATCTCATCCACGCCAAAATAGAGACGAACGGCGTGGCGGAGCGCCCCGATGTCGTGGGCGCAATTTTTGGGCAAACTGAGGGTCTGCTGGGGGATGAGCTAGACCTGCGTGAGCTGCTTAAGACCGGCAGGATGGGGCGCATCAAGGTGAACATCAGCTCAACCCAGGGAAAATCGTCGGGCACGATAACGATACCATCGAGCCTCGACCGGGTCGAAACATCGATCATCGCTGCCGCACTTGAAACCATCGACCGCGTGGGACCCTGTGAGGCGACAATCAAGGTCGAGCGAATCGAGGACGTGCGCGACGCCAAGCGGAAGTTCATCGTGGGGCGCGCTAAGGAGATCCTTGAGCTCGTCGAGGAGGCCGCCCCCGAGACCCAAGAGATAGCCGAGCGGGTCAAGGAGTCCGTGCGCCTCGAGGAGATTGCCGAATACGGAGGCTTACCCGCCGGTCCAGGGGTGCGGGATTCCGATGCGTTGATAATCGTCGAGGGGCGTGCTGATGTGCTGAACTTACTTCGCGCGGGCATCCGAAATGTCATCGCCGTCGAGGGGACGAGCGTGCCTAAGGCGGTGATCGACCTGAGCAAGAACAAGACGGCGACCGCTTTCCTCGACAGCGACCGGGGCGGGGACCTAATCCTGAAGGAGATGCTCCAAGTTGCCGACATCAACTTCGTCGCGAGGCCGCCTCAGAACCGCAGCGTGGAGGACCTCACACGAAAGGAAGTAATCAAGACGTTACGGAACAAGGTGCCCCTCGAACACGCACTTGCCGAGCTCCGAGGGAAGCCCGCGCCAGAGGCTGCGCCCGGCGCCGAAGGGGAAGGGCAGGAGTTTCGGGAACTAGAGAATATCATCGGCGGGCTGCGCGGCACCCTGAGAGCGCGGCTACTCGATGAAAAATTCAAACAAATCGAAGAGGTTCAAGTGAGGGAGCTGAAGGAACGATTGCCGAAGGTTTCGAACGTTAAAGCCGTGGTGTTCGATGGGGTCGTGACACAAGAACTCGCTGATATGGCAGCCGAGCGCGGCGTGCAATACGTCATTGGAATGCGCTCGCGAGTTGAAGCGGTGCCGACAAACGTACGCGTCCTGACTGTGGACGATCTCCGAAAGTTGAGGTACCGAGGGTAGCTAACCCTCGAGCTCGTAGTCCATCGTCACGGCCGCCTCGCCATCCTCGTAATAGTATGGGATCTCCTCCCGCTGCCGAAAACCGAGCTTGAGGTAGAACTGCTGCGCCTTTACATTGCTCCTTCGCACTTCTAGCCGCACGAGCTTAGCCCCCTTCGCGCGGAGGCGGCTGATAATGTGCTCCATGAGGGCCGAGCCTATGTTCCGCCTCTGGTAGGGTGGGTCGGTGGCAATGGCTAAAATGTGACCGGTCGCCCCCCATCGGATCACCCCGATCACGTAGCCCACGATCTTGCCGTCGGCCTCCGCGACGAGAAAACCATCGGGGTGCATCGCGTACAGGTGGTTGAGCAGGCTCAGCGGGTATGGGTCCTCAAAGCACTTGTACTCTATGCTCAGGATCGCCTGCATGTCCTTCGGCCTTACATCTCTTATCCTCACGAGCTGCTGGGCCACCACGGGGATGCCTCAACTATGTTTTAAGCGACCACGGATAAAATCATTTGGAGATGGGATGGTTACACCTAAAAAAAGAGGGACGAGATTTGAGCATCATGTTGTTTATCCCCACTAACGGCAGACCACTCAAAGAACTCCTCGAGGTCTAGGGGAAGAAAAATGGGCTTGCTCGGTCGAATCCGTGATGCTCTGGGACTTGGGCCGCCGAAGCCCCCACCAAGGTTTGAACCCTTCGAGGCCGTGGAGGAACGCCGGGGCTCTTACGCCGACTTCGAGCGAGCGCTCCATAAGTACGGCCTCATCATGCTGATCGTCGGGAAGCGCGGCTCGGGCAAGACGGCGCTGGGGATGCAATTTCTCGCGTGGTACAACCATTCGACCCGCAGGCGATGCTACGGCATAGGTTACGATGCCGCAAAGCTGCCGCGGTGGATCCACAAGGCAAAGGGAATCGAAGAAATCCCAAACGACTCCGTCGTGCTCGTCGATGAGGCTGCGATTCTCTTCTTCTCGCGGGACGCGATGACTTCGATGAACAAAATGCTCACCAAACTCATGACCGTCGCACGCCACAAGAACCTCAGCATGGTGCTAATAACGCAGTCCTCGGCTCTTATCGAACTGAACGTGCTCCGCTTGGCAGACGTGCTCCTGCTCAAAGAGCCATCGCTGCTTCAGGCGAGATTTGAGCGAAAAGCCTTGCAAGACATCTTCAACGCCGTCGACAAAACATTTAAAAAGCTAAGCGAGCGGGTGAACCACTTCTATGTCTACTCCGATGAGTTCGAGGGACTTGTACGCTATGGCCTGCCCTACTTCTGGAACGAAAGTATAAGCCGCGCCTTCCGAGAGTTCCGCGGCAAGTAGCATGTCAAGCGTTTGACATTGGGGAGTTACGTATGCGAGTCATTTACAAGGACTTGAAACACGGAAAAATCAAGCTCAGGGTAGAAACGCTCGACGACCTTTGGCACCTCCAGCACCTAGTCGAACCCAACGATATTGCGACTGCCCAAACTTGGCGCCGAGAGCGGGAGGCCAAAAACAAGCTCAGGCCGGGGCGGCTCGAGAAGCGGCGCGTAACGCTTTCGATAAAAGTTGAAGGCGTCGAGTTTCACAAGCATGCAAACCGCCTCCGCCTGATGGGTACTATCGTTGGAGGGCCCGATGTCGGAAAACATCACTCATTCAGCTTGGAGCCCGGGTCTACGCTCGTCATCACAAAAACTTGGCGACCAGACCATCTCGACCGCGTCGGGGAAGCCGTTCGAGCCAGCCGTCGCCCACGTGTCTTACTCGTAGCGCTCAACGATGTTTCGGCAGAGCTCGCGTTGGTTCGCCAGTATGGACTTGACGAGATGGGCGCGATTTCTCGAGCGAGAGCGGGCAAGCGCTACGCGGTCGAGCGCGAGGCCAACGAGCGAAAGTTTTTCCATAAGCTGGCTGCTGCGATGAACGATATCATCTCGCGCGAGGGCGTTCGGGCTGCAATAGTTGCGGGACCCGGCTTCACCAAGGATGCGTTCGTGGCTTTCTTGCGCGAGAAATATCCCAAACTTGTTTCGAAGGTTAGGCGTGACGATGTCAGCTCAGGGGGTAGGGTTGGACTCTACGAGATCGTGCGCCGCGGGCTGGTCGAGCAGGTTTCACGCGAGGACCGTATTTCATTTGAGATGTTGTTGGTCGAACGATTGATGATGGAAATCGCCAAGGGAGGGCCCGCCACCTATGGGGATGCAGAAGTCGAGCGAGCCGCATCGCTCGGCGCCGTCGAGAAGCTGCTGGTCGCAGATGAGCTACTCCGTCGACATAGGGCCGGCATCGAGGAAGTGCTCGAGCGGGTACGAAGGACGCGGGGTCAAGTAATCGTGGTGAGCACTGATCACGATGCGGGGAAGCAATTGTTAGCGCTGGGCGGCGTGGCGGCCTTGCTTAGGTTCAAGGCCTAACACAAAAAAGTTAGAACAACATAGGTTTCCCTCAAAGGGTTATTTATGCTGCATCCCCACTAAATTTTGAGGTGAACCATGTCAATTTCACCTGAGCTCGCTTGGCTTGTCCCAGTTGTCGTGCCTTTCATCATAGGTTTACTGGTTGGTGCTGCGATCAAACGTGCTTTGAAGCTGATTGTGATTATCGCCGCTCTCGTGATCGTCCTCGTCGCTACGGGGATCGTGAGCCTGACCTTTCTGGATATCTACGACAAGGCGATGCAGTTCCTGCCGAGATTAATTGATCTGGGTGGGGGGCTGAAGGATGTCCTGCCGTACTCGTCAGTGGCATTCTTGATCGGTCTCGCGCTGGGGCTCTGGAGAGGATAGGCTAAAGTTATTCGCCACAGCGCTAAAATTAGTTCGATGGTTGCAACCCCAATTCGCGGCACCCCCGCATTTATGATTAAAGCAGCTAGAGAGCGCTCGCTTGTCGTCGCCGACTTGCACTTGGGAATCGAAGGGGAACTCGCGAGCAAGGGCGTCTCGCTACCCAGCCAGATTCCAAAAACCAAGGAGCGACTCATCGAGCTCATTAAGCGGCGAAGGCCCAACCGCCTGATCTTCTTGGGCGATGTCAAGCACAACGTTCCCATCGCCAGCTGGCAGGAGTGGCGCGAGCTCCCCTGCTTTTTCAAGGAGCTGGCGAAGCTGGTCCGCGTCGAGGTCATCCGTGGGAACCACGACGGCGGGCTGGAGGGCATGGTACCGCAGGGGATAAAAATTCACGGCGCGCGGGGCATCGTGCTTGGCAAGCGAAAGCGCGTGGGACTGATGCATGGTCACACTTGGCCCTCCCCCGAAGTGCTCAACACAAAACTACTCATGGCTGGGCATAATCATCCGGCGGTCGAGTTCCGCGACGAGCTCGGGGGGCGAACAATAGAGCCGGTCTGGCTTCGCGCAAAGCTCGACGCGTCGAGGTTCCCGAGAAGGCTTCAGGAGCAAATCGAGGGTGAACCGCCGGAGCTGCTCGTGATGCCAGCGTTCAGCGAGCTTGTGGGGGGCGCTGCGGTTAATCGAGGGATACCCAAAGAATTGATCGGACCGATGTTCAAGGCCGGTGTTGTAAAATTAGATGAAGCCGAGGCCTACCTGTTGGATGGCACTTTTTTGGGTCAGGTACGCGATTTGAGAAAGTAAAACGATGCCTCTTCTAAAAGCTTTTATATGGGTGTAACGTTAGGCTTCGGGGGATTCCACGGTAGATGTGCTCATCATCGGGGCCGGTCCCGCTGGGCTGTTCGCAGCGCACGAGCTATCAACAAATTCAAAGTTCTCCGTGACCGTCGTCGACTGGGGGCGGGAGATAGAGAAGCGCACCTGCCCGGCCGTCGAGACTGGAAAGTGCATAGGGTGTAAGCCCTGCCACATCATGTGCGGTTTGGGGGGCGCGGGGGGCATGTCGAGCGGCATTCTCAACCTCCGCCACGACATCGGGGGCGACCTCAGCAAGCTCACGAAAAGCACCCCAAAGGCCGAAAAACTCGTCAAGGAAGTAGATGACATTTTTGTCGAGCATGGTGCCCCGAAGGAGATCCACGGCACGGGGTCTAAGGAAATAGAGCAACTCACGAAACGCGCGGCTGCGGCTGGCGTGGTGTTCATCTCCATCCCTCAGCGCCACATAGGGAGTGAATACCTACCTGATGTTATCAATTCGTTCAAACGAAAACTTGAAAAACAAGGTGTGAAGTTCATGTTCAACTCTAGGGTTGAGCAGATCGGAAAAGGTGAAGTCACCATCAAGAAAAAACGAATTCGTGCAAAGTACATTCTTGCGGCTCCGGGGAGGGTTGGCGCTGACTGGTTTGCGGAACAGGCTAAAATCCTTAGTGTAAAATTAACTCACGGTCCAATCGACATCGGGGTACGGGTAGAAGTGCCAGCCGCCGTCTATGAGACAGTCGTCAAGGTGAACCGCGATCCAAAATTTCATATCCGTACCAAGACCTTCGACGACTTCGTGCGAACCTTCTGCACTAATCATCAAGGATTTGTCATGGAGGAGCGCTACGACGACCACGTGGGTGTCAATGGGCAATCACTGCGGGCAAAAAAATCGCAAAACACCAACTTCGCTTTTCTCGTCCACATCGAACTTACAGAGCCAGTTACCGATACCACAGCTTACGGGCAATCGATCGCTTACCTAGCGACGACCATAGGGGGTGGGCGCCCACTACTCCAACGCTTGGGCGATCTCCGCTCCGGGAGGCGGTCTACTTGGGAACGGATCAAGCGAGGACATGTGGTGCCAACCCTGCGAAGCGTGACCCCTGGCGATATCTCGATGGCCCTGCCTGGGAGAGTCGTGACGGATATCATCGAGGGGCTCGAACGCTTGGATGAAGTTGCCCCGGGCGTCGCTGAGGACTCAACGCTGCTTTACGCACCCGAAGTTAAACTGTACGCAATGCAAATCCACATCGACAAAAACATGGAGACAAATGTGCCAAATCTATTCGTCGCTGGCGATGGAGCTGGACTCTCACGAGGCATCGTCGCTGCTGCCGCAACCGGTCTGCTTGCGGCGAGAGGGATAATCGCCAAGGCCAAGGCTTAAACTATTCAATTACTTCGAGCTTGGACAACAATTCACGTTGTCGGGGTGTGAGTTCGATCGGGTGCGGGCGCTCGGGGACGCTAACCTCTTTTACCTCCCCGAAGAGAAGCGTCGAGAAGTAGCGGAACCCGTGATCGTTGAGCATCGTCGCCACGCGCTTGAGCTCCGGGTGGCGTTCGTGCAACTCCAAACATGCCATCACGTTTGCCCCGCTGGAAATTCCGAGGAAGAGCCCCTCATCGCGGGCGATGCGCTTCGTCATCCAGATGGCTCGCTCCGAAGAGATTAGAATCACCCCGTCTAGCAGAAAAACGTCTAGAATCGATGGAACGAACCCGTCTCCAACGCCTTCTATGTGGTGG
>JAUWYN010000026.1 GCA_030615805.1 Hadesarchaea archaeon
AATTCAGCTTTTGCACGATCGAGGCATCACGGTCGCGTTGTTCGCGTTCACCCCCATTGCAGGCACCCCGCTCTCGAGCCACCCTCAGCCGGATGTCGCCAGCTACCGCAGAATCCAGCTTGCTAGATTTTTGATCGTTAATAACCTGAGCAGGGCCGAGCGGATGCGTTTCGAGAGCTGGCGGGTCGCAGATTTTGGGGTTGAGCGAGATGTCCTAAATAGGACGGTCAAATCAGGCGAGCCCTTCCGCACGTCGGGCTGCCCGGGGTGCAACCGCCCGTTTTACAACGAGTCGCCGAGAGGACCTATCTACAACTATCCAAAGAGGCCGTCATCTCAAGATTTTGTAGTTATTCGGGACCAGTTGGGTATAGCCTAAGCCACTACAACCTTTAAGTTTTGGCGCGCGAGTTTTAGCTGGCGAGGTGAACATGGTGAAAGCAGGTGATTATGACGTGCCTGATGGCCTTTACTACAGCCGCGAGCACGAGTGGGTCAAGCTCGAGGGAAAGCTAGTCCGCGTGGGGGTCACCGATTACGCACAGAGCAAGCTCGGAGATGTTGTCTACGTTGAGCTACCAGAGGTCGGCAAGCAAGTCAAGCAGGCGGCCGAGCCCAAGATAAAAGAGATGGAGCTGGGGGCGGTCGAGTCGATCAAAGCTGTTTCAGCCGTTTATAGCCCGCTGAGCGGCGCAGTTAAAGAGATAAACGCGGCGCTTCAGGAGCGCCCAGAGCTTGTCAACACGAGCCCCTACAACGAGGGCTGGATCTGCGTGCTCAAGCTCAGCGCCCTCGAGGCCGAACTCAAGCAACTGATGGACGCCAAGGCGTATGCAGAATACCTGAAGAAACTCTAGTGAGCTGGTGCGGATGGGCCACCCCTACATCCCAAACACGCGGGAGATTCGGAAACAGATGCTTCGCGAGATCGGCGCCGCGAGCATCGACGAGCTCTTCACCGACATCCCGCCCAAAATCCGCCTCAAGCGCGAGCTGAAGCTGCCCCCTGCGATGTCCGAACTCGAGGTCAAACGCCACGTGCAAGCGATACTCGCGAAAAACAAACCATTCACCCAAATGCTCTCTTTTCTCGGGGGAGGTGTCTGGCCACACCACGTACCTGCACACGTTCGCTCGCTCGTGCAGCGTTCCGAGTTTCTCACCTCCTACACCCCCTATCAACCTGAGGCAAGCCAGGGCATGCTCCAAGCGTTGTTCGAGTACCAAAGCATGATCGCCGAGCTGGTCGGGCTCGAGGTCGCGAACTCTTCGATGTATGATTGGGCAACCGCGTTGGGTGAGGCGGCGCTGATGTGTGCACGGGTCACCCGACGGAAGAAGTTCTTGGTGCCGAAGCTCATCAGCCCCGAGCGATTTTCGACCCTACAAAACTACGCTTCCGGGCCGGGATTGGAGCCCGTGAAAATCGGCTACGATCGCACCACGGGCCAGCTCAACTTGGACCAGCTCAAGAAAGAGATGAGTCAGGATGTTGCCGGTGTTTACATCGAGAACCCGAGCTATTTGGGCTTTTTGGAGACGCAGGTTGACGAGATAGCTGCCGCGACGCACAAAGCTGGAGCGCTTTTTGTGGTGGGGGTCAACCCAATCTCACTCGGCCTGCTCAAGCCCCCCGGCGACTACGGTGCTGATGTCGTCGTGGGCGAGGGACAGCCGCTCGGCAATCCGGTCAGCTTCGGAGGCCCATCGTTGGGGATATTTGCATGTCGCGGCGAGCTAAAGCTCGTGCGACAGGTGCCGGGCAGGCTAATAGGAATGACGACTGCGCTCGACGGTAGGACGCGCGGTTACTGCATGGTCCTGCAGACACGGGAGCAACACATCCGCCGCGAACGGGCAACATCGAGCATTTGCACGAACGAGGCGCTCTGCGCGGTGGCAGCGGCAATTTATCTTGCTTCGCTAGGCCCGCGGGGATTGCACGACCTGGCTGAACTTTGTACCAGCAACGCAAGCTACACAATGAAAAAACTAAACGCGATTAAAGGTTTGAGGGCGCCGATCTTCGATGCCCCTCACTTTAACGAGTTCACGCTGAACTGCGATGACACACGTGTATCAATCCAAAAACTCAATGCCGGGCTGCTGAAGCGTGTCATCCAAGGTGGCAAACCACTTCGCACGGAGTTTCCGGAGCTGGGGGGGACGGCCTTGCTCTGCACGACCGAGCTGCACTCACGCGAGGACATCGACCGCCTGGCGAGCGCGCTAAAGGAGCTCTTGGGGGGGAGGCGATGAGCTATCAGCAAGCGCGATGGATCGAGCCGCTGATTTTCGAACTCAGCAAGCAGGGGCGTGTTGGGTGGGCGCTGCCAGGAAAACCGCGTGAGCGTATAAACATACCAAAGGAGCTCCTGCGCGAGAAGCTAGAGTTGCCCGAGCTCTCAGAGCCAGAGGTCGTTCGGCACTACACCCGCCTCTCGCAGATGAACTACGGCATCGACTCTGGATTCTACCCGCTCGGCTCGTGCACGATGAAGTACAACCCGAAGGTCTGCGAGGAGCTTGCCGCACTTGAGACCGCGAGCTGCATTCACCCCAATCAAGCTGAGGAGACGGTGCAGGGGGCGCTCGAGTTGATGTTCAGGCTGGAGCGTTTCCTCGCGGAAATCGCAGGCGTCGCACGCGTTTCCTTACAACCCTCTGCTGGTGCACACGGCGAGTTTATCGCGATGTTGCTCACGCATGCTTATCATAAATCCAAGCGCGACGACAAACGTGATCAGGTCATAGTGCCTGACTCTGCGCATGGCACGAATCCAGCGAGCGCAGCGATGGCGGGTTATGAGGTTGTGACCGTGCCGTCGAATGCTCGTGGGCGCGTCGACCTCAAGGCTCTGAAGGCGGCAGTTTCCGAACGCACCGCAGCTTTGATGTTGACGAATCCGAACACGTTGGGCCTGTTCGAGGATCAAATCATTGACATCGCCAAGGTAGTTCATGATGCTGGGGGCTTGCTTTTCTACGACGGCGCGAACTTGAACGGTATCTTAGGTAAGACGCGTCCGGGTGATATGGGCTTCGACATCGTTCACTTTAACCTACACAAGACATTTGCAACCCCTCACGGCGGAGGCGGCCCGGGGGCTGGACCCATCGGCGTACAGAGGGAACTCGAGAAGTTCCTCCCCGTGCCAGTGGTTGAATACGACCGCAAACGCAAACGCTACTACCTCGACTACAACCGCCCGCACTCGATCGGCAAAGTTCGAGCATTCTACGGCAACTTCGGCGTGCTTGTTAAAGCTTATGCATACATCCTGCTTATGGGTGCCGAAGGATTGAATGAAGTGACTGAGGCGGCGGTGCTCAACGCGAACTACATCATGCACAAGTTACTCGGCGTCGAGGGATACGAGCTGAAGTTCGACGCGAGTGGTCCATGCAAGCATGAGGTCGTTTTCAGCACGGAGCCCCTAAAGCGGGAGACGGGTGTAACCGCGCGTGATGTTGCGAAGCGCCTGCTCGATCACGGCATACACGCGCCAACCTACTACTTCCCCCCCATTGTGCCTGAAGCGTTGATGATTGAGCCCACGGAGACAGAGTCCCGTGAGGAGCTCGATCGTTTTGTTGTCGCACTCAATACGATGGCCCAAGAAGCCCGCTCGAATCCGGAGAAGCTACGCTCAGCACCGATGGCAACGGCGATAGGGAAACTTGATGAAGTCAAGGCCTCGCGTGAACCTATTTTGAGCTGGCGCGCACATCGTAAACTGGCGAAGAAATGAAAAAGCTCGGTTTCATCGTCAACCCCATCGCAGGTATGGGCGGACGAGTCGGATTAAAAGGCACGGATGGCGCGGACATAATTGCGAAAGCTCTGGAACTCGGCGCTGAGCCGGTTTCCCCAGCTAGGGCGGTAGAAACGCTGCGGGGTTTAAAGCGTGTTGGGGTCAAGTTTGAGTTGATAACTTATCCAGCTGAGATGGGGGCAGCAGAGGCAAGCGAGGCGGGTCTGGAAGCTCGGGTGATTGGACACATAACATCAGGCAAAACCACCGCCGAGGACACCAAGCGCGCGGCTAGGGAAATGTTGGAGCAGAACGTCGACCTCATCCTCCTTGCGGGTGGCGATGGCACGATGAGTGACGCGATTGAAGCGATAGGAACCCAAGTGCCGATTTTGGGCATCCCGACCGGCGTGAAGATGCACAGTGCCGCTTTCGCGAACACGCCCCAAACGGCAGGTGAAGTTGTAGTACGTTTCTTGAGTGAGGGGTTGCCACTACGAGAGGCAGAGGTCATGGACATAGATGAAGAAGCTTACCGCGAGAACCGTCTCGTGGCGAAGCTCAAGGGCTATGCGCGGGTGCCATACGAACCAGTCATGATGCAGGCGACCAAGGAGGGAAGCACTGGTTACGAGTTCGCTGACCAAAAAGCAATCGCGCGCTGGGTGTTCGAGCTGATGGAACGCGGGTGTGTATACGCACTTGGCCCCGGCACGACCACGCGAGCGGTTGCGGGAGAGCTTGGCATCTACGACTCGACCCTGCTCGGTGTGGACTTGATTGAAAATTACAAATTGCTCGCACGCGATACGAATAAGCAACAAATTCTCAAGGTGATAGGAAAACAACCGATGACGATAATCGTGAGCCCTATCGGAAGGCAGGGATTCATCCTAGGGCGCGGCAATCAGCAACTCAGCCCAGCCATTGTCAAGCGTGTTGGCAAGGAGAACGTCTGGGTGCTGGCGACGCCCCACAAGCTGAGGGCCACCCCCACGCTAAAAGTCGACACCGACGACGCAGAGCTCGACCGCGAGTTCCGGGGCTACATTCGCGTGATCACGGGCTACCGCCAGACGTGTATGATCAAAGTGGTTTGACGGTGCAGTTTTCGCCGGCAGGTCTTGCAGAAAGCAGGTTTCTTCTTGTCCACGTCGAGAATGGAGTTTGAGAACGACATGACGCAGCTCGGGTTCGTGCAGTGCCCGAGCCCGAAAGTGTGCCCGAGCTCGTGGATGACTTCTTTTGTCGCACGCTGAAGGAAAAGCTTGCGGTCGGGCGGTGTCCCGTAGAAGGTCGAGTCGAGGCGGCAAAGTGAGACGAGCGCCGCCCTGCCCGGGCACTGGGCTTGGCCGAAGATGAAGTTGAGGTTGCGTGAGTGGGTGTAGAGGTCGGTGGTGAGCAACGCGAGCACTCGGTTTTCACCAGTTATCCTGTGCAGCACTCGATCTAGGATCAGGTCGGCATCGTACTGGTTGCGTCGAGCATTGTATGCGGCCGGTGGCATTTGGAGTGAGGCGCCGATGAGGCAATTCTCGACGAGCGGGGCGTAGGCTTTCGTGAGCCCGCAAGCCAGGTCCTCCAGCAGCGGGCGCTCGACCTCGCCTATAGTGATGATTTCGACTATCAGAGACTTCACCAATCTATCTAAAAATTAGATTTATAAGAGATAAACGCGTGGTGTTTTCTTTGGCGTTATCATGGCTCTGGAACTGACATTTGTCCCGGCTCTCTTGGCGATCCTCGTTATAGCGGGACTGGGGAGACTTTTATCGAAGGGGTTAAGGCAGCCCGCGATCTTTGGAGAGCTGCTCCTAGGAATGATTTTTGTAAGCTTCATAATTCTGACTGGTGTGGCCGAGACGGGGATATCCGACATTCTAACGGATTCGGCCGAGACGGGGATATCCGACATGGCCAGTATAGGAATTTTACTTCTGTTGTTCTCCACCGGTCTCGGCTTAAACTTCGAAGAATTCAAAAGGCTAGAAGTCGCCTCAAGCATCGTTGCTGTCTCTGGCGTGATTTTGCCGTTTGTCCTAGGGTATCTCGCGGCGATCTTTTTCGGATTTTCTCACCTCATTGCGGTGTTCGTAGGGGTTGCTCTTGTTGCAACCTCAATCGGGGTAGGTGCTTCAATCCTCACAGAATTGAGGATGTTGCGGACTAGGTTAGGTACCCTGATAATGGGAGCAGCGGTCATCGACGACGTGATTGCTGTAGTGATGATGAGCATTTTCATAAGCGTGGTGGTTATGGAGGTCATACCTCTAATAGAAATATCCTTACTCATCCTTTTCACTGTTTTATTTTTCCTGGTTTCTTTAACCCTTGGAATTGACCTTTTCAGAAAACTCTCGGAAAAATTTACGATTGGGAGAGAAAGCCTTTTGTTATTGGGTCTAGTCATCATTCTGACATTTAGTCTGATAGCAGAGGAGATCGGTCTAGCGATGATTATAGGCGCTTTTGTAGCGGGATTGGTTGTGGGTCAAAGCCATTTCGCAAGACGCCTCAGGGAGCATGTTTCATTGATTGGAGGTAGTTTCTTTATACCGATCTTCTTTGTATGGATGGGCATGAAGTTTGATGTCAGTGCATTCACATCGGTTGGTTTATTTGCAGGAGTATTGGTGATTGTTGCGATTATCGGGAAAGTCGTAGGGTGCAGTCTCGGCGCGAAGGCATCAAAATTTAGCGGTAGGGAATCCTTTGCTGTCGGTATCGCCATGATGCCAAGAGCAGGTGTGGAATTGATTTTGATCAAACTCGGGCTTGATCACGGAATCATAGGCGCCGACATAGCCTCCGCCATCCTTGTAATGGTCATTATCACCACTTTCATCACGCCGCCATCGCTATGGAAAGCCCTAAGGATGATCAAAAGCAATAAAGAGGTTTAATAATGTTGCAAGAGTTTTAGTTGGAGGAGAAAGACATGGCGGAACCAAAAATAGTTGGCCCTGAATTCTATGAACTCAAGGTTGAAAAGATTATGCAGAGGAGGGACGTACCCCTCATTGAAAAAGACGCGTCCGTCGACCGCGTTCTGGATATCTTATCAAAAAAGACTCACGTGTGGGTCACTGAGGGCAAAGAGGGCAAAAAAATCGTTGGTGTGATAACGGAGCACGATGTCTTGAGTATTTTGTCCCCTAGAAGGGCCCCTTATGCGTTCGGGCTCCCGGACTTGAGGGCATTGCATTGGGGCACAGCTGAAAGTGTTATGCATAGAAGACTCGTCAAATGCAGCCCCAAGGACACGATCGGGGATGTGCTGAGCAAGATGATGGAACATGGAGTAAGAAGGCTCCCGGTGATGAAGCGAAATAACATCATAGTCGGCGAAATCAGGCTATTTCAAATCATAAAGAGATATTCCACCGCCCGAAAGGAACTCAAATGAGGTTTAGTTTACGTTGCATTTTGTTGGTGTTTGTTTTAGCTGCGATCTTCTGTAGCCCAACTTTGGCCCGGGGGGCAGAGGTTTCAGCCGATCGAGCTTATGGGCACGTGGAGAACTTGGTGAACATCGCTCCTCGCCTCGCCGGCACCGAGGCGGAAGCGATAGCCGCGAGCTACATCGAGAACGAGTTCCGGAGCTACGGGCTAGAAGTATGGATTGAGAACTTTACCATCGAGAGCTCATACGTGATCGAGGAGAACCGCCTACGCGTGACATCGGAAAATTCGATGTCTTACAACGTCGTGGCGCTCCTACCCGGGCAGAGCGATGAGATCATGGTCATCGGCGCGCATCACGACTCGGTCCTGACGCCGGGGGCAGTCGACGATGCATCGGGGGTGGCGGTCGTGCTCGAGATCGCCCGTGTGCTATCGACAGAGAACCTCCCACGTACCATCCTCTTCACAACCTTTGGAAGCGAGGAGCTCGGTTTATTAGGGAGTGAGGCGTTTGTACGCAAACATGCTGAGAACAACATCGTCGTCACAATCGTTTTCGATTCAATCGCCCCTGGAGACGAGAATGGGTTGCGCGTGGGGCTCAGGGGCCCACAGGAGGTTGCCACGACCGAATGGCTCGATGCCTACGCTCAAGAGCTGGCGGAGAACTTGGATTTTCACGTGAAATCGGAGCACTTGTCAGACGTCGGGGGGTACAGCGATTACGCGAGCTTCACGGAAGTTGACATTCCTGGGACTTGGGTTTATTGGGTTAACCCGCAGCACGGAGAAATCCTCTGGCCCATCCACACCTTGGCCGACAACCTCGACGCCGTGGATAATGTAAGGTTAGAACAGGTAGCCTCGTTCGGGGCCCAGCTCGTTCGGCAGCTGGCGGAGGAGGACCTCGAGGCGTTGGCCTGGGCGGACGAGTTACCCCCCCTCCTTTTTGCCGCATTCGCCGTGATGAGCACTGGCGCGGTGGTCCTCTCAATCGCGGCGGGTTCTTTCATGCGGTACAAGAGAGGTTGGAGCTGGTCCAGAGCTGCGTGGGTCTTCTCATTTCTTACAGCAGCGGCCGTGGTTGCTGCCTACATCTGGCTGCTGGCTTAGGTAGCGCTTTAATGTTACAAGCGAGATAAATCTGAAAAGGGGCAGCGATGTTCGGGGAGATCTTCGAGGAGGAGCTCGGCCGTGAGTCGGTTTTTCGCGATGCGAGCAAGCTCTTGCCCGACTACGTGCCCCGCGTCCTCGTGCATCGCGATGATGAGTTCCGTCACCTCACGCGAGTTTTCAAGTCGGTCATCGAGAACCGAGCTAGCCAGCGGGTGCTCATCACGGGCAGCGTGGGTGTGGGGAAGACTGCGCTCGCTCGGAAGTTCGGCGAGGAGCTCGAACCTGCGGCAAAGGGGCGGGGACTAAACCTCAGCTACCTCCACGTCAACTGCCGCAAGGACAAGACGCCCTACGCGGTGCTGGTAAAGCTTGTGCATCACTACAACCCCCGTTGGCCCGCTCGTGGGTTGGGCCCCGAGAAGCTCCTTGACATGGTCGTGGACTACCTGAACAAGCACGACGCCTACCTCACGCTCACCCTCGACGAACTCGATTACTTCGTCCAGCTCAACGGGGCCGACCTGCTTTACTCGCTCACCCGCGCGGCCGAGGAGTCGGGGGCACCCAACCGCATAAGCATCGTGGCAATCGCGCGCGACAAGGACTTCCTGCGATCGCTCGATGTCGCAACCCAAAGCACCTTTATGCACAACGTGCTGGTGCTGGATCGCTACACCGCCCCCCAGCTTGCTGATATCCTTAACCAGCGGATCCCCGAGGCATTCAAAGCGGGCACTGTCGACGAGGACACGGCGGCGCTCATCGCCGACATAGCCGCGCGGTGGGGTGATGCTAGACTCGCCCTCGAGCTCCTCTGGCGCGCCGGGATGACTGCGGATGGGGAGGGCGCTGACATCGTGATGCCTGAGCACGCGCGCCGAGCCAAAGTCGAGGTCTATCCCGAGATCAAAAGAGAGGTGATTCATGACCTTCAACTTCATGAGAAACTTTTCCTGCTGGCCGTAACGCGGAAGTTAAAGGTTTCGAAGCGGGCCTACACGCTGACGGGCGAGGTGGAGCGCAGCTATCGCGTCGTCTGCGAGGAGTACGGTGAAGAGCCCCGAAAGCACACCCAGCTTTGGGACTACCTCAAGCGGATGGAGGGACTTGGGATAGTGGACCTCCAGCCCTCGGGCAAGGGGCGCCGCGGGAAGAGTCAGAGGATAAGCGTGCCCGACATCCCGGTGGCGACGCTCGAGCGGGAACTCGAACGGCTGCTCAAAGCGGGCAGCAAAAGGTAAATGTTTCGATGGTTGAGTTTTCCTTGGGGTCGTGGGGTAGCCTGGTCTATCCTGCTGGCTTCGGGGCCTTCGGGCGGAAGAGCCAGTGACTCGAGTTCAAATCTCGGCGACCCCACCACGTTATTTTTTACCCCTTCCTCCTTTTCTTAATCCTCCTTTTCCTGACCCGCTTCGGCTTCGGCGGCTTCAGGCGGGTCAACCCCCAGAGCGCGAGCACGAGCAGGGCGGTGATAAACAAATAGATGACACCCTTCCCGATGTCGCCTCCCGCCACCGAGCCCCAGCTCCCGAAGCAGTAGAGCTTGCCCTCGCTCGTCCCTACGAAGACCTTCCCGTAGGCGACGGCTGGTGAAGCCCTCCCGACTTTCCCTATGTGGTGTTTCCAGATCAGGGTCCCGTCAAGCGCACGGAGCGCGTAGAGATATCCGTCTTGCGAGGCGATGAACACCTTGTTATCCGCGACCGCCGGCGAGGACTTCACACAATCGCCCGTGGAGTATTTCCAGAGCGTACGATCTCCAACGTCATCTCTGGCGTCGAGGGCGTAGACGTAGCCATCGCTCGAGCCGAAGTAGACTACATTTTCAACGACGGCTGGCGAGGATTCGATTTGGTGGCCAGTCTCGAACTTCCAGAGGTTCTCGCCTTTGGCCGCGTCCAGCACGTAGAGATGCCAGTCATTTGAGCCGATGTAGACGCGCTCCTCTACAACCGCAGGCGAGGAGATGATCGGGTAGTCTTCAAGCACCCCAAGCTCTCCGGTCTGGTATTGCCAAGCCCCCACCCCATCGCTCGTGCGCAGTGCATATACACACCCATCCCAAGTCCCCACGAAGACGAGGTTGTCGGCAACCGCGGGGGAGGAGGTGATCCTACTCCCAAGGTTATTTTCCCACAGGAGCCGTCCATTTTCCCCGTTGATGGCGTAGACGTAGCCGTCGGTCGAGGTCACGTAGACGACATTGCCGACGACGGCTGGTGAAGAGTGTATAGCATCGCGCGTCTGGTAGCTCCACAGATTTTCACCCATGGCTGCGTTCAGGCAGTATATGGAATTGTCGCTGGAGCCGACGTACACACGTCCATCCGCGAAAGTGGGTGATGCCACTTCATCCCCAGCTTTGAAGCTCCAGACCACTCTGCCGTTGACCACGTTGATCGCGCGAATGTAACCGTCTTCGGTTCCAACGAAAACTTTATCGTCCGCAACCGTTGGTGAGGAGAAGCCCCCGCCCCCGACGAATGTCCAAGTCACCTCGTCTCGATCCGGCGCGGAGGAGATCGAGTAGCCCGAGCGCTGTGCATCGTGCCCGAACGTCGGCCATTCCTGAGCAAGAGCTCCAGAAGCGGTTATGCACATCAGGAGCGTGAAGACTACGATGGCTCTCATCAAGTCCCCAAGACCCTATGTCATGGATTTAAATAGAGATATTGGGCACAAATCGTAACAAGCTACTAGGGTGGTACCTGTGGATTGGGGCCGTTACAAAGAGGTTGTGGGCGACGCAACCAAACTCATAGGGCACACTCCGCTCGTCCAGCTTCGTAAGCTCACCAAGCTCGCTGGCACGCCAGAGCTCGAGCTATTCGGAAAAGCCGAATTCATGAACCCATCCGGAAGCCTGAAAGATCGGATTTTGCTAAGAATCGTGGGAGACGCGATCGAGCAGGGAAAGCTCCACCCTGGGATGACGATCGTCGAAAGTACCACGGGCAACACGGGCATCTCGACCGCGATGATGGGGGCTTATTTTGGTTACCCCGTGTTGATCATCATGCCCCAAGGAATGAGCGAAGAACGGAAGAAGGCGATGCGAGCATTTGGAGCGAAGATTTTAGAAGTCCCGGGAGCGGAGTCCGACGTCGACCTCGCGGTGAGGCAGGCTGGGGAACTCGTTTCCATGGACCCGGAGCACTACTTCTGGGTAGACCAATTCAACAATCCTTTGAACGTTCAGGCTCACTACGAAACGACTGGGCCCGAACTCTGGGAGCAAGTTGAAGGCAAGCTCGATGCATTTGTTGCGGCGGTTGGAACCGGGGGAACGCTTACGGGGGTTGGGAAATATCTGAGGGAACAAGATTCGAACATCAAGATTTACGCGGTCGAGCCGGCCGAATGCCCAATTCTCTCAAAGCAGCGCTGGGGAACCCACCACATAGAAGGCGTTGGAGACGGGTTCGTTCCATCGATTCTAGACGTTTTTCTGCTAGACGGGGTGATTCTAATCTCTTCGGAGCGAGCCATCTGGATGACGAAGCGCATCGCCCGCGATGAGGGGCTCTTCCTCGG
>JAUWYN010000051.1 GCA_030615805.1 Hadesarchaea archaeon
AACATGAGAACCCTAAACTTGAAGGCGAAGCCGCTCGACATGGAAACCGGGCGGAACATCGTTGTGCTCCATGAACAGGATGCGGAGGAGCTCGGACACTTCGTGGGCGATCGGGTGAAGCTGGTGGCGCCGAAAGCCACGTTGGTTGTGATTGCCAACACGACGGGGCGAATGGTGCAACGAGGCGAGATAGGCGCTTTCATCGAGGTAACTGAAGCTCTGGGCATCAAGCCAGGTGATATCTTATCCGTCACACTTGTTTCCCGTCCACGATCGGTCGATTTCATCAAGAAGAAGATGGCGGGGCAACAGCTATCGACCGAGGAAGTCTACGCGATAGTTGATGACATCGTCGCGAGGAACTTGAGTTCCACGGAGATGACGGCTTTTGTCGTTTCAGAGTGCATTCGAGGGATGACCACCAGCGAGATCGTCGCATTGACACGGCGAATGGTCGACTCGGGCGACAAGCTCGAGCTAGGCATTAGCCCGGTGCTTGATGTTCACAGCATAGGGGGTGTTCCGGGCAACAAGTACTCCTTGGTCACAGTTCCAATCGTGGCAGCGGCCGGGTTAGCGGTGCCTAAGACGAGCAGCCGGGCGATAACGAGCGCGGCCGGAACTGCTGACGTGATGGAGGTTCTCGCAAATGTGACCCTCGGCATGAATGAGATCAAGCGAATCGTGCAGAAGGTCGGCGCCGTCTTGGCGTGGGGTGGTGCAGTTAAGTTAGCTCCAGCGGATGACATCATCATCGGCGTCGAACGTACGCTCGGAGTAGACCCACGCTGTCAATTGCTCGCGAGCGTGATGTCAAAGAAGCTAGCGGTGGGTGCTGATCGTATTTTAATCGACATCCCGACCGGGCCCGGGGCAAAGGTTGAGGCCACGGATCAAGCCCGGAGCTTTGCTCATGATTTTATGGAGCTTGGACGTAGGCTCGACGTGCAGGTCGAGGTAGCCATAACTTACGGTGGCCAGCCCGTGGGCTATGCGGTTGGCCCGGCTCTCGAAGCTAAGGAGGCGCTTGAGACCCTGCGCGGCAACGGGCCAGGGAGCTTGGTCGAGAAGGCGACGAGTTTGGCGGGCATAATGCTCGAGCTCGGTGGAGTCGCTAGCTTAGGGATGGGCAGGCAGATGGCGCAGGAAATACTGAATTCGGGCAAGGCCGACCAAAAGATGCGCGAGATCATCGAGGCGCAGGGAGGTAACCCAGACGTGAAGCCGGAGGAAATCCCAATCGGCGATAAAAAAGAGGTCATACTCGCGCTTCACGATGGATACGTGACGCACATCGATAATGGGAGCATCAATAAAATAGCCCGCGCTACGGGTGCCCCTCGCGGCAAGGGGGCCGGATTGAGGGTCATGCTTAAGGAGGGGCGGAAAGTCAGTAAAGGTGAACCACTTCTCGAAATTTACGCGGAGCACGAAACGAAACTCGATGATGCGCTAGCCATCGCCGAACGCAGCCCGCCGATAACGATAGAGGGAATGTTGCTCGAGAAGATGACGCACCGTCCTCACATGGGGTGAAATCATGTGGGATGTTCCAAAGGAGGCTGCTTTGGTTGCGGCCGATGCGGATGGTCCATTTGAGTTGGTGGCGTTTGACAATGCGCTCAGCAAGGCGGGCATCGCCGAGCTCAACCTAGTAACAGTTTCAAGCATTTGGCCGATAGGATGTAAAATTGTCAAGATGCCGAAACTTGAGCCAGGCACTATCACCCCCATCATCATGGCGAAAATCTCCAGTTCGACTCCAGGTCAGAAGATCGCCGCTGCGGTCGGCATTGCGATAAGCGAGGCCTCACACGGGATAGTTTCAGAATATCACGATATCGGCGTTACCCAGAAAACAGCTGGCATAACAGTCGAGACGATGGCAAGAAATATGATGGAGAGGCGGGGACTTGAGCCGACGAAAGTAACTTCCATTTCAGCTGGACACATCGTCGAGAACCATGGATCCGCGCTAGCAGTGGTCGTGTTCATCCGCTAGCGGTTACTCCTCGCCCATCTCCCCTTCTCCGGGGGGTCCCGTCGGTGGCGAGGGTCCCGTTTTGGAGGAAGATATCACGTCGTCGATTCTGAGGATCATTATCGCGGCTTCGCTCGCAGATTTTATCGCTTGGGTCTTTATGCGTAGAGGTTCGATGATCCCAATTTTTGCCATATCCGCGGTCTCGCCCTTATGAACATCAATCCCAAAGTTTTTGCCGTTCGGCTTCTCGTGCTTGGCGCGAAGGTCCATAAGCATATCTATGGTGTCTAGTCCAGCGTTTTCAGCCAGGGTTCGCGGGATCGTCTCGATAGCGCTCGCAAAGCTGTTGACAGCAAGCGCTTCACGTCCGCCAACGGTCTCCGCGTACTCCCTCAATCGCTTGGCGAGTTCGATCTCAGGTGCCCCCCCACCCACGACGATCTTACCATCCTCGATTATCGCAGAGACCACGCTAATCGCATCGTGCACGGAGCGCTCAACCTCATCGATCACGTGTTCGGTTCCGCCCCGCACAAGTATGCTTACCGCCTTGGGGTCCTTGCACTCCTCCACAAAGGTCATCTTGTCATCGCCTATCTTTCGCTCCTCGATTAATCCAGCTTTGCCGAGGTCAGCGCTTGTTAGATCCTCGATGTTCGTGACGACTTTGCCTCCCGTGGCGCGGGCTAACTTCTCCATATCTGATTTTTTCGCCCGCCGGACCGTGTAAATGTTTGCCTTCGCGAGGTAGTGTTGGACGATGTCATCGACCCCCTTCTGGCATATGACGACATTTGCGCCGGTGGAGACGACCTGATCCACCATCTTTTTGAGCATGCTTTCCTCTTCGTCCAAGAACGCACGAAGCTGCTCAGGCCTCGTGACCCTGATTTCAGCATCGGTCTCTGTCTTCTTTATCTCGAGGGCGCAGTCGAGGAGGGCGATTTTGGCATTTTTCACCCGCTTTGGCATCTCTGGGTGAACGCGCTCCTTGTCGATGATTACACCCTGGATGAGCTGGGAATCGTCGGTGCTCTCGCCGGGTTTCTTCTCGATGCAGATGTAATCTATGTCAACGACGTATCCCCCATCCGTCTTGTCCGCTATTTGCTTCACAGATTTTACGGCGAGGTCGGCGAGTTTCTCTCTCGCGCTCTCAGCTTTCTTCCCTGTCATCGCGGTCATCGCCGCCCGTTTGAGGAGTTCCTCTTCGTCGATTGTCGCTTTATCGGCGAGCCCGTTCAATATCTCTTGGGCTTTCTCGGCTGCCATTCGATAGCCGGAGGCGATCACCGTGGGGTGGATTGCTTGATCGAGTAGGCGTTCCGCTTCGCGCAGGAGTTCGCCGGCGATTATCGCGGCAGTAGTCGTTCCATCTCCGACTTCATCGTCCTGCGTTTTCGCCACCTCGACTATCATTTTAGCTGCCGGGTGTTCGACCTCCATCTCCTTAAGAATCGTAACACCGTCGTTCGTGATCACGACATCTCCCAAACTGTCGACTAACATCTTATCCATACCGCGTGGCCCAAGGGTGGTGCGGACGGCCTCGCTGATAACACGGGCTGCGAGGATGTTCATACGCTGAGCATCGCGGCCAACTAACCTTTGTGTGCCTTCGGGAAGCACGAGTACAGGTCTACCTCCCATCGTTGCGCTCATTCAACTACCTCATCGAACTTCTGAGATTGCTTCTTATTTAAGCTTAACCTCTCCAAATGGTCAAATTAGTTAGTCTTTTATCGATTTTAAAACTTAATGTATAATGGTGTTGTCATGCCAAAGAAGAAAAAGGCTACTCGGCGGAGCAAAAAACTTAGAAAGCCCAAGAAGGCCCCGGTCTCGGGAGTTGGACCCTTGGTGAGTAAGGGAGAGGGATTCCTCTCGGAGCTTCTAGCGCAGCCACCACCAAAGGCGTTCGAAGTCGTTGCAAAAGAACCGGTGGTCGAGCCCGTGCTGCCGCCAGCGGTTGTCAAGGAGATAAAAGTTCCCGAAGCCGGAAAGGTGCTGGAGAGCTATGGCCAAGTTGAGATACTATCGGTGGAGGGTGAAGTTCTACCTTTTTACAAGCTGAAAATGCCCGAGCTGACGAGTCGGGAACAAAAACTCCTCGACGCGGCGAAGGAAATAGCTGTCGAGGAAATAAAAATCGATCCGGACAAGATCCCTGATCCAGCCGAACGTCAACGCGCTTTCATGCACGAGATTCTTAAAATAATCGAGCGAGAGAGCAAAGGTACGGGTCTCTCGCCCGGGCGCCTAAAGCAGCTCGGCGAGGTGGCGGTGCGGGACATGCTGGGGTACGGCCCGCTCGATCCCATGATAGCCGACGATAAGCTTGAGGACATCATGGTGACGGCCGTGGGTAAGCCCGTTTACGTCTATCATCGAAAGTATGGGATGTGCTCTACAAACGTGGTTTTTGAAAACGAGGATTCGATCAAGTACCTCATAGATAAGATGGCCCGCATTGTGGGTAGGCGAATAGACCAACAGACGCCCCTGCTCGATGCGCGGTTGCCCGATGGGAGTAGGGTAAATGCCACCATCCCACCGGTCTCCCTCGAAGGACCGACGATTTCGATACGGAAGTTCCGTAAGGACCCGCTCACAGTAATCGATATCTTAAACTTTGGCACCTTTTCGATAGATGTCGCAGCTTTCCTGTGGTTGATCGTGGATGGTTTCGGCATCAAACCGGCAAACATTCTCTTCGCGGGAGGGACAGGCTGCGGAAAGACAACTACCCTCAACGCTGCTACCACTTTTGTTCCCGAGCGGGAGCGCATCATCTCAATCGAGGACACAGCCGAACTCCAGCTGCCGCACAAGCACTGGATTAGACTCGAGACTCGCCCCCCTAACGTTGAGGGACGGGGGGAGATTATCATGGACGACCTCGTCAAGAATACGCTCCGGATGAGGCCCGACCGGATGATTGTGGGGGAGGTCAGAGGTCCGGAGGCGCGGACAATGTTCACAGCCATGAATACGGGGCACGATGGCTGCATGGGCACCGTGCACTCAAATAGTGCAGCCGAAACGATTACCCGCTTGACCGAGCTCCCGATGGCCGTGCCCGAGATAATGATCCCGGCGCTCGACGTGATCGTGATGCAGCAGCGCATGTATCATCGTCAGAAGGGACAGATTCGAAGGGTCACCGAGGTCGCCGAGGTGACGGGTCTGGAGGGGGGTAAGCCGCAGCTCAGCCGTATCTTCAAGTGGAACCCACGCACGGATGTTATCGAGCCGACTGGAGTGCCGAGCAAGATCAAGCGGACGATAGCCGAGTTCAGCGGGATAAGCGGCAATGACATCGAGATCGAACTTGAGAAGCGCGCGGCGGTGCTTGAGTGGATGAAACGCCAAGGTATTCGAAACATCTTCGAGGTGGGCAGGATCATCCAAGAATATTACCTCGATCCAGAGGGGACGCTGAAACGCGTGCGGGCCGAGAAGGGTGCGAAGCGTCGTTAGTGGTTCCATGCCGAAGAAAAAAGCTAGAAAGCCGGGTCTAGCAAAAAGATTTTTCTCCGC
>JAUWYN010000060.1 GCA_030615805.1 Hadesarchaea archaeon
CCACATCTTTGTTACCTTGTTTTTTTCCACAAGCTTCCACAAGATGTCTGGCTCTGGGTAGTCAGGAGTCCCCTCGTACATTATTGTAGAACAGCCGAAAAGAAGAGGCGCATAAACGACGTAGCTGTGACCGACTATCCACCCTATATCGGAGAGGCACCACCACACGTCGGTATCTTTCAGGCCGTAGACCCATTTCCCCATAGCATATATGTGGACCTGATAGCCGCCGTGAGTCTGAACCGTGCCCTTTGGCTTCGCCGTGGTTCCTGATGTGTGAAGTATGAACGATAGCTCATTGGACTCCATCGGAACGACATCAGCGGTTATTCCCTCGCCCTTATCAAGTGCCTCCTCCCAGTACATGTCCCTCCCTTCCTTCATGGAGGGCTCTACCTCGCCCCTCTTCAGCACGATGACCTTCTGAACCTCGTTGGGCGTCTCCAAGGCTTTGTCGACTATTTCTTTTAAGTTGACTACTTTTCCTCTCCTGTATCCCACATCTGCAGTGATCAACACCTTTGAACCTGCATCCACCACCCTGTTGGCTACGGCTCCGTATCCGAATCCCGCAAACACGACCGAATGGATGGCACCTATCCTGGTGGTTGCTAACATCGCTATTGCAGCCTCTGGGACCATCGGCATGCATATGGTTACTCGATCTCCTTTCCCCACCCCGAGCGCTTTTAGCGCTGCTGCGAATCTCTCCACCTTGCGAAGCAATTGCCCGTATGTCAAAACCCTAGACTCACCCGTTTCAGCCGATTCCCAGATAATGGCCGCCTTATCTCCCCTGTTTTTCTCCAAAACTTGGTAATCGAGACAATTGTAAGATATGTTGGTCTTTCCGCCCACGAACCACTTGAAAAATGGGTATTTCCCCTCTTGGTAGACCCTATCCCAGCGTTCAAACCAATGAAGCTCTCCGGCGACCTCTCCCCAAAAACCTTCTACGTCACTTGACGCCCTGTCTAGCATTTGCCTGAGCTTCGGTGGAAATTGTACCTTCGGTTTTTCCTCCCCCAAATCAGTCACCAAGGCTTATGTGTAGTTCTCTTCAAAAATACCCTAGTTTTTGAGGACTACCCGTATTTTTCAGCAAACGCCTTCAAAGCCTTCTTGAAGCAGTCCATCGGAGCCCGCACTAGACCAAATCCGACCCCACCAACTCCGGGTTCCTTATGTGCCACACCGGTGTTGATGAAAGGTAGAATGCCTGTCTCAACGACTTTGCGGATATCTATCCCAAGTGGTGTACCCTCGAAATTCATGAAAGGCATCGTGAAGCTCGTGTGCTTGGCAACGGTTATCTCCCTCATCTCCCGTGAGTAATTCGCCGCATCTTGTGGTGTCCCCCCGACCACTTGGACTACCGCTGGTGCGTTCGCGGATGCAAAACCTCCCAGACCCATGGTTTCAGCTATTGCGCTATCCCCTATATCTCGGCCCTCGTCCCCCTTCTTGAAGCCCGGGAAGAACAGGGTTTCAGGCGTTGGGGCTGGTGCCGTGAACCACTGTCCGGGCAAACCGCTGACCCGGATGCCGAAGTCGGTGCCGTTCCTCGTTAACGTCGTGACTATCGTGCTGTACTCGATGCCATGACCCGCGTCAAGCATGGCCTTGCAGGCTGGCATCAAGAGGTTGAGGAAGGTCAATACATTGTCGCCCATGAATTTCATCACCCTGCTGATGACCTCCCCGTCGAAGCCCGTTTCGATTATGTGGGGGATCATAGTTTTCAGGAATATCAAGCTCGTTGCGACGTTCCGGCAGTGGCACTCGTCGCCCATGTGAAGCGCCTTGGAGATTATTTCCTTTAAATCAATCGGGCCTGATCGCTTGAAGGCTTCGGTGAGAAGCGGTGCCATTTCTTCCTCCATCCACTTCAACTTGTCGATTACTTCCGCGGAGTAGGCTCCGTACCTCAGGACCTTTCCCAGCCCCTCGTTGAGGTTGCAATACGCTTTATTGCCGTGCTCTTGATTCTCGACAACGTACACGGACATCGAGGGTGAAATTACTCCTGCCATTGGACCCACTGCGTCATGATCGTGACAGGGGGTGAACTCTATCTCCCCTCTCTCGGCCAGCTTAACAGCTCCCTCCTCCTTGTCGGCCCAGCCTTCGAAAATCGCCGCACCTATTACCGCACCACGCGTCGGGCCTGACATTTGCTTCCATTCGATTGGGGGGCCTGCGTGCAGGAGCATACGTTCCGTCATTCCCGGAATAACATCCCTTGCCTTCTTGACACCTATTGCCACCGGCTTAGCCTCAAGGATCTTTTTGACGGCTTCCTCGTTTGCTTCCTCTATTTTCCCCAATTTATCACCTCCTCGCGATTAATTCAAATTTTTTTCAATTTGTCGAGCAACGCAACCATCTCCCGGTCCCCCCCCGCGGGTGGCCTCCAATCGACATGAACCGAATCAGCTCCCTGGGCCTTGAGGCTATCGTGAAAATTCCTGGCACCGACGTTAATGATCTTGGGTTTGCGAAGAAGCTCCACGGTCATCTCCTCACTATCTTATTCCAAGCCCCACCCCTAGTTACAATCAGCGCAGCCATTCGCGCCGCCTGAGCGTTGCTCGGCATGAGTACCACGCCAGCATCCTTAAGTTTTTTCTCTTGGGCTGTTAGGTTCTGAGGATCTTGGAGCGTACCACAGACCGATGCTATTACCGGGAGATATCTTTCCTCTTTCCCTGCGATTTTCTTAGCCTCCCTCAAGGTTGGTGCCAAAGCGCCAGCCGGGTCTTCGTGAGCTCCATAACCGAGCACGGCATCAAGGAGGAGCACAGCTGTCTCTGGATCAGAAGCCTCTTGCAGTATCCTCTTCTGTCGGAGTTCGTGGTATATCATTGGATGGGGTTTGCCTATCTCGACCGTGAACTCGTCCTCCCCCATGTCAACGAAGGTGTGCTCCTTGCTCGTGTTCGAATCCTCCAACTTCAGCTCAGGCTTCAGTGGCACGTTCGAGTACACATCCCCAACCAAATCCCGCGCAATCAACATGGCCTCACTACAGAAAGTCCCACCTGAGTAAATGCCGCGGATGTAACGTTGGTGGGGTTGAATCTTCCCGTATTCCCTCTCGGCGGTTTTCTTGATTTCATCCGAATCGGCGGAGAATGTTACACTTCTGGGCTTCCCCCCACGTTGGAGAGCTATCACTTTCGCCGCGGCGTCTTCAAGCGTAATGGCAGGGGTAAGACCTGCTTCCTCAATGATTTTCGGATCCCCACCGAGAAAGTTGACTACGGTGGGTTTTCCGACTTCGCTCGCGGCCTTCAAGACGCGCTTCGCCACTTCTGGAGATGGCGGCTTTGAAATTAGAACGATGGTCTCAGTCTCCGGGTCTGCGGCCAGAGCCCGAAGTCCCATGAGCATGGTGATCCCTCCAACCTCGTCAGACAGGTCACGGCCCCCCGTACCGATAACATGAGAAATCCCGGGGCCAGCGCTAATCAGCGAGGCAACTTCCTGAGCTCCAGTCCCCGACGCCGCAACCACGCCGACGGGCCCCCGCTTGACGACGTTCGCGAATCCGAGACCGATTCCGTTTATGATCGCCGTACCGCAGTCGGGACCCATCACCAACATGCCTTTCTCCTTTCCTAGACGCTTCAGCCGTATCTCATCCTCTACAGACACACCGTCGCTGAATATCATGACATGCTTACCCAGCTCCAGTGCTCGCTCGGCCTCCCGGGCGGCGAACGCACCCGGTACCGAAATTAGAACGAGGTTGGAATCGGGGCTCGCCCCAGCTGCGGAGTCCAACGTTTTATAAACCGCTTCGGCCTCTTCTGCCCGTTCCTTCACCGCTTCAGCCATCATCTCCATCGCCTTTGAGATCGCCTCCTCCGCACGCTCCGGGCTCACGGCGTCAACCACGATGGCCAGATCGTTGGGGCCTGCGCGCGCGACCTCATCGGTGAAAGTGCCGGCATCTCTGAGCAACTCCTTGTTAGCATCGGTAGCCATTATCACCGACGTCTGCTGAACGCCATCTAAACTCCCGAGCTGTTGGGATATGCGCATCAAGAAAATAGAATCCCGATACTCGCCTTTACATACACGACTTTTAGTAACCATCTCGGTCCCCCTTGACTCGGCTCAAAAATTGCCGGAAAACCTTATAAATTTACCTCGTTATCTAATCTAACTGGCGATGAAAATTTAGTCAGCTTTAGAGCCCGACGGCGATGCCAGCATTGGCAGCGATGCTAGCTCCCCAGCAAATAACCAAAACCGCGATTGGGCCTACGCGGTAAATCAAAGGTTTTACTTTAATCAAATGATCGACCCCAAGTTGGAGCCTCGGCCCGGCCACGTATCCCGCAGGTAGTGTTGCGGCACTCATAGCTGTGAGGATCATGGCACCAGTAGCTATATACTCGACCAAACTTATTCCACCCGCCAAAGTCCCCAGGATGGGTGCCCCAATAGCGACAACGGTATGGATCCAAATAAT
>JAUWYN010000077.1 GCA_030615805.1 Hadesarchaea archaeon
GAATATTGTTAGGAAATGTAAAAAGTTGTTAAAAAAGGTGAAGTGGTGGCAGAGCTAAAAGAGAAGCTTTACACAATGAAGGAAGCATGCACCTTACTTGGAGTACACCCAAACACGATCAGACGGTGGGACAAAGAAGGAAAGATCAAAGTCGTGCGTCCAGAAGGGGGGCAGAGGAGGATACCTGAGGGTGAGATAAAACGTTTGCTGGAAAAATCGTCCGTAGTTTCGCCCCCGCTCCCTCAGCCAACCCTCCCTAAAAATGAGCACCTTTCATTCTTCTTAAGCTACATCTTTTCTTACCATCGAGATGACTGGGAGCTTGTGAAAAGAGCTATCCTCATCAGGGATGAGTACACTTGCTCGAAATGTGGTGGAAAAGAGTTGCTCGGGGTTCATCATAAAGACGGAACGAGCCGGAACGATCCAGATAATTTAGTCACGCTTTGCCAGAAATGCCACTACGAAGCGCATAAAGCTCCTTCTCCACGGTTCCAAAAACGTGTAATATCGCTCGAAGTACCCGTCCGAAAGCCCGAAACGACAATAAAGGAAGAGATTCGGCCGGCCTCCGTTACCCCTAAGAGAGCGGAGGTCCCTCGCCACGCTATCCTTGATGCGCTCGCGCCCGCCGGATTGGCTCAACGCGCCGTTTTTGGGGACCTCCTCTCAGCCGCTGTTGTATTGAGAACTTTCACGCCCGAAGACCTTACCTCCCGGGCCCGCTGCCCGGAAGCGATTACGACGACATTCTGCGAACGAATGGGCGCTCGCGGTTACCTGAGGAGTAAAAACGGGACATTCGAACTGCAGGTGAGGGTAGCGAGATGACCACATTCGAGGAGAAGATCGGTCGCGACCAGCGTTTTGAGAGCTACCTCCAGCGTTGGGGGCTGCGGGGCGATCCATTCGAATTCGAGCTACCCTCGGTTGATGCGTTCGCTCCATTTCAACGGGATGACCTACGCAAGCTCAAATGGCTGTTGTCCGAGGGCAAGGTCGGCATCCTCACGGGCGCGCTGGGAATGGGTAAAACGACCGTGTGCGAGTTTTTGGTCGCCTCACTGAGGGAGGAAAGCCTAACCGCGCTCGATCCCTCAAAACATGTCATGCCCATCCTCATCCACGGCGCCGCGTACAAATCGGCCGATGAGCTGCTGCGCGCGATAATCTTGGGGCTGGAGATGGACGCCAACAAAGACCGAGCGAACCTCTTCGAAATCCTGCGTCGATGGCCGCAGGAGCACCAGGAGCGGCTAGCGGTGATCATCGACGACATCCCCGAGAGCGGCGCAGACGTGCTTGAGGTCGGCGAATTTCTGCGCGTGCTGTCTGATATCCCAAATATCTCAATCCTCCTCAACGGTGAGCTCAAACAGATGCGGCGCTTCCTCGCTGAGGTGCCCGCGCTGCTCGACCGCGTACAAATACGCGCCGAGCTGAAACCGATGAACAGAAAAGATCTCAAGGAATTGCTCGAACTCCGCCTCAAAAACGCTGGATGCACCAACTCCGATGGTCTACTGACCCCAAGTGGATTTGAATCTCTCTACAAACTCAGCAAGGGGGTCCCGAGATTAGCCTTGAAGGCAGCGAGCAATGCCATTCACCGTGCCGCGGGGATGGATGTGCCGATCGACGCCCGCATTGTAAAGCAGGCAAACAAGCGCCCCCTTCTAAAACGAGCCTTTTCATTCCTGAGGTGAGCTCTTTTCCAATAGGTTTTTAATCTCGTTTCCAAAAATAGGAAACATGGGGGGGACCGGGATGCCAAGAGAGGAATTCGCCCGGGCTGAAAAATGGCTGCGCGAAAATCTGCTCGCGCGCGCGCTGCTGGAGAGGTCCCACCTCGACGAAAAAACGCTCAAACCAATGCTCCTTCACTACTGGAGCGAGGGCGCGACCTTCGAGGAGCTCGCTGAAAGGCTCCGAATCCAGAGACCCGGGGCTTGGAAGCGCTGGCGGAGGGGGCGCGACGCCATCATGCGCTCCTTCTACACGCTCGAGCTGGCGGTCTACGCGGGGATCCTCGAAACCGAGACTGCCGAGCTCATGGTGGATGACCTGTTGGACTACGTCACGCTGGCTCGCGGCGAGGGGAATATTGATGAGCTGCGCGACCGAATCGAAAAGCGAATGGTGCAGCTTGCAAAGGAAGCCCCGCGGCGCTAGTCACTTGCCCTCGCTGAAGAGCTTGCGCAAGATGAAGGGCTGGCGTTCGGTCAACTCGGCCCTCTTTGGCATAGGACCACCAAATGTCAAGTTAAACTTTGTAAAAATAAACATTCAACCATTTCGTGCTCGCGCCTCGGCCCCCAAAAGGTATTTATGATGGCCAAGGATAGGGAAATTGACCAAAAACAAGGGAGGCAAGGTACAATGGCTGAAGAGAAACCTGCCGTGACTGAAGAGAAACCTGCGATGAAGGAAAAACCTGCTGTGACCGAAGAGAAACCTGCGGCGAAGGAAAAACCAGCTGCGGAGAACGTGGTTTTTATCGGGATAAAGCCCGTGATGAACTACGTGCTTGCAGTGATAACGCAGTTCAACATGGGTTCCGGCGATGTCATCTTGAAGGCACGAGGCAAAGCGATCAGCAGGGCCGTCGATGTTGCGGAGATTACCAAAAATCGATTCCTGCAGGGGCTCCAAGTGAAAAACATTTTGATTGGGACTGAAGAGCTTCAAGGCGAGCGCGGCGCGATCAATGTTTCGACCGTCGAAATAGTGCTCGGAAGGGGTAAGTAAACCCTCCCGCGCTCTTTTTTATTTTTTTGCTCACTTACTCAGTTCTGAAAATCCTTAAACCGCCAGAACGAAGGGCTATTAGGCTTAGGTTTGCGAACACCTATCTGCAACGTGTGCCTCAGGAGCGGTATCCTCTGCCAAGGATGTGAAAACAAGCTAAAAGAAGGTAGAATCTCCGAACTTGA
>JAUWYN010000022.1 GCA_030615805.1 Hadesarchaea archaeon
GCCAGCTGACGTTGATGCTATGGGCTGTGTCATCCCTCGCCCACGTGAGGTATACATAAGCTGGGGGGTCCGAAGCTTGGGTCGATGACGACGGGGATGCTGGGTTCGCCGAGGCCAAGATCAGAACGATCGCGGCCAGCAGCGGAAGCCAACCACCCAACTTCCTCCATTTCTCCTTCCCCCTTGACATTTGATCGCCGTTAGCGCGAACTTTTGAAGAGGTAGCACGCCACGTAATGACCGCCGCCAACATCCTTGAATTTCGGCTCCTTCTTTCTACATATATCCATAGCGTGAGGGCATCTGGGGTGGAACCTGCAGCCCCGAGGCGGGCTTATCGCACTAGGCACCTCCCCTCTTAAGATTTCTCTTTTTTTCATCTTTTTTCTAGGATCCGGTATGGGCACGGCCGCAAGCAGAGATCGTGTATAGGGGTGCATGGCACGCCTGCGTAGATCCTTCTTCCTCGCCAGCTCCACTATCTTTCCAACGTACATCACGGCCATTCTGTCGCTTATGTGCTCGACCACATCTAGGTCATGGGAGATGAAGAGGTAGCTGAAGCCGAACTTTTCATGGAGATTGCTCAGTATGTTCAAGACGTGGGCCTGAACCAAGACGTCGAGCGCCGAGGTGGGCTCGTCAAGTACTATAAATTTAGGGTTTAGGAGGAGTATCCGCGCTATCGCGATGCGCTGCTGCTGCCCACCGCTGAGCTCGTGAGGGTAGCGTTCGAGGAGGTAGCGCTCGATACCGACCTCATCTAAGACATCGAGAATCATTCTCTTCTTTTCCTGCTCATTCTTGGCCAGCTTATGGATCTCGATCGGCCTGCGGAGGGTCTCCTCTATGAGCATCCTGGGGTTAAGGGAGGACTGTGGGTGCTGGTAGACGATGCCCATCTCCCTGCGAAGTTTCCGCAGCTCCTCGCGGCTCAGCTTCGAGATGTCTACCCCATCAAAGTATACACTTCCTGAAGTCGGCCTCTCTAACCCCAAAAACAGCTTTCCAACCGTCGTCTTCCCGCAGCCAGATTCACCGACAAGTCCGAATATCTCCTTCTTTCGTATATGCAAATTCACCCCGTCAACCGCGTGCACCCACCTCGCCTTTCCTCGGGAAAAAAGCCCCGCTTCCACCCTAAAATAGCGCTTAAGGTTTTCTGCTTTCACGAGCACCTGTCCCTCGGCTTTGCCCATGCCCAGCACCTAGCTATAGAGATGACATCTCACCAGATGTCCTCTCTCGGCTTCGATCATCTGCGGTTTTACCCTTTTGCATTTATCCGTGGCCTTCGGGCATCGGGGGTGAAACCTGCAGCCCCTAGGAAGGCGCATGAGGTTTGGGATCAGGGGCGGGATGGTCGCAAGTTTTCCTCGCTTCGCCCCCGGCTTGGGAATCGCATTTATCAAGACCTGCGTATAGGGATGCAGCGGTTGCTCGAAGAGCGGTATGATATCTGTCTCCTCAATAAGTTGCCCCGCATACATAACGGCCACGCGATCGCACATCTCAGCTACGACGGCTAAATCGTGGGTGATGAGGAAGATCGAGGTGCCAAGTTTCTGCCTGAGCTTCCGCATTAGGTCTAGGATCTGCGCCTGAATCGTCACATCCAAGGCCGTCGTGGGCTCGTCGGCCACGAGGAGTTTGGGGGTGCCTGTGATCATCATGGCTATCATGCCGCGTTGCTTCATTCCCCCACTGAGCTGATGTGGATACGAGTCAACCCTCGCCTTTGGATCTGGAATACCGACCGTCTGCAGGGCCTCGAGTACCTTCTTGGGTACCTCCTTCGGGCTTATGAGATGCTGTTCGATGACCTGGTGGAGCTCAATCGGCTCACCTATCTGGTAGCCCAAGGTGAAGACCGGATCCAAGGAGGTCTCGGGATCTTGGAATATCATTGATATCTCTGTTCCCCTCACTTTTCGCATCTCCTCGTTGCTGAGCTTAAGCAAGTCCCTGCCTTCAAAGAGGATCTTTCCAGCGACGATCGTGCCTCCATAGGGCACCAACTTCAGAACCGAATGCGCCGTGACACTCTTTCCGCAGCCGGTCTCGCCCACGAGGCCCAATATCTGCTTTTTCCCCACGTCCAAATCCACTCCATCTACTGCCTTTACCGTCCCACGCTCCATGAAGAAATACGTCTTCAAACCGCGAATCCTCAAGATGGGCTCAGACATATTTATACTCCCTCAACCTCGGGTCTAATGCATCCCTTAAAGCATCGCCTAGGAAATTAAACCCAAGGACTGTTATTATGATAGCAACTCCTGGGAATAGAGCGGTCCACCATATTCCATCCAGTACTTCAGACCTTGCCCCAGTAAGCATCGCCCCCCATGCGGGTGTCGGTTCCTGGACTCCAAGCCCCATAAAATTCAGAGCCGAAGCAAGCAAGATCGCCGCCGGCAGGGTCATGGTGGCGATCACTATTAAAGGAGATATACCATTGGGAAGAATGTACTTAGAAATTATGGTCCTGTCCTTCTCACCGATAGCGCGGGCGGATTCAACGTAAGGCTGCTCCTTTATTGTCAAGGCCTGCGCCCGCGTTATTCTAGCAAAGGCCGCCCAACCAGTCAGTGATAACGCTATAATAAGATTATTCAGGCCCGACCCGAAGAAGCCGATGAATGCAGCTGCTAACACTAGCCCGGGAAACGAGAGCGCGACATCCACCGCCCTCATCACAAGTTCATCGACCTTCCCGCCATAGTAACCGGCCATAAGCCCGAGCGGCACACCTATCACTGCCTCGAGCGCGACCAGCAAGAGACCTATCTCTAGCGCTATCCGCGTGCCCTGGATGACCCTGCTAAAAACATCCCTACCTTGGGAATCCGTACCGAGGATAAATGCGCCGCCGGGTGGGCGGGCAAAAGGCGCCTCCTCTATGAGTCTGTCGTTTATCCCATAAGGAGCGATGAAATCGGCAAATATAGCTGTCCCAACCACAAGGATGACAAGCGCAAATCCGATCCATGCCCTCTCATCCCGCTTTAGGTATGTCCAAGCTGGAGAACGAGCTAGTTTGCGGAAGTACCCCGAGATGGACAATCCAACTTTTCTCCCCTTTTCGACTACGCTCATCTTCTCATCCCATACCTTATGCGTGGATTGAGATATGCATATGAGATGTCGGCCAGCATATTTGCTATGATTACAAGTACAACGAACATTAGCGCGATCCCCTGAATCACCAAGAAATCTGACGTGTGTATCGCGTTAATCATGGCCAATCCCATCCCAGGCCAGTCAAATACCATCTCGATGACGATCGCTCCGCCAAAGATCCAAGGGAGCCTCATGAAGAGCAGCGTTGCGATGGGAATGGCCGCATTCTTCAGCGCATGGGTGTAAACGACCGTCCGCTCCCGTAAACCCTTTGCCCGCGCGGCCCTGATGTAATCCTGACTCAGCACGTCAAGCATGGCTGACCTAGTTAACCTACTCGTCGTGCCCGACAAGGCCGTACCAAGCACGAGGGCAGGAAGGATGAGATACTCTGGACCGCCATAACCGCCGGTAGCTGGTCCCCAACCAAGCCAGACGCCGAAGATAAATATTAACATAATACCCAGCCAGAAATTAGGAATAGAGACACCGAAGAGAGCTATCCCCATAGCTGTATAGTCAGTCTTTGTCTTCCTCTTCAAAGCCGCAACAATGCCGAGAGGGAGTCCGATTGCAACTGAAAATAGAAAACCCGCAAGGCACAACTCTATCGTTCGCGGCAGGCGTTCGAGTATCGTGGCTGACACAGGCCGGTTGGTGATCCAAGAGCGCCCCAGGTCGCCCTGAAAAACTCCTCCTAACCACTCGAAGTACCTCACGTGAGGCGGTCTATCAAGGCCAAGAGCATTTCTCATCCTCGCAACCTCTCCAGGTCCAGCCTGGGGCCCTGCTATCTGGCGAGCGGGATCACCTGGCATTAACCAGAGAAGTGAAAAAAGTAGTAACGAGGCCACAAGAAATATCGGGAGTATTACGAGGAGCCTTCTCACCACGAACCTATACATGCCTGCTGGCACATGTGTCCCCAAAGGTTAACAGGAGCTTTGAATAAAAAGACTTCCTGCCCTTACTTTACAAACTGCCACGAAGTGAGGTCTTAAACCCTTGGAGAAGTCCAGAGACTCTACGTCAGGAGGCAACCATATGAGCTATGCAGCTTGCGTTGTCAGCCACAATATTTTCCGTCCGCGAGGTAGCAACAACGGTTATCTTATCTCGAGTGCAGGGCACTGCGTCCCCTGGAATCGTGACGCTGAGGGTCGTGGTTTTATTCTCGCCGGACGGAACCTCTAGCAAGTCGTCGCTGAGCGCCAAAGTCCAGCCGGCATTATCACTGACCTCAAGCGTGTAGTTATCATCCTCGGTCCCCACGTTGGTCACGATAACCGTGTAATACAGTTCACTTCCGGGAGGTCCACTATTCTCACTTGGGGTGACCGTCATCCAAACAGCATGTGGTTCCTTCACGATATAGGCGTCGAGGAAATCCCAACATCCCCCGGCCAATGGGTGCAGCCTAAAGTCCTTCACATAGGTTCTGCGGGCCATCATTACAGGCCGCGCGTAAAGACCAATGCTTGCCGCATCCTCGGCGATTAACCTTTGACCATCTCGGAGGGCTTTGAGAGCTACATCGTCGTCCATCGACCAGGTGTTGTCTATGATCGCATCGGTGTATTCGTCGCCCCACCAGAAGCGGTTGGGGCTGGGAAGCCTGACGGTGTGGAATTCCCACCATATCATGTCCGCGTTGTGCCAGGTGTAGCCCATGATGAACATGTCGTAGTCCTTATCTGCAATCCTCGCCTCCAATGCAGTAAAAGGAATATCCTGGATGCTGAGGGTGATGCCGACTTCCTCGAGTTGCCGATTAAGCTCCGCTGCAACCCTTCCATACTTCGGGTCGCCAGAATACATGACCTCGAGCTCGAGGCCGTCCCCGTAGCCAGCCTCAGCCAGCAATCGCCTCGCCTCGTCTGGGTTGTAAGGGTACATGTTCTCCTGGTAACCAGCGGAGCTCCATATCCCCTCCACGAGCCAACTGTATGTCCTGGAGGCCGCCCCCATCAACGCTACATCTATTATCTCGTCCTCGTTGATAGCGTAAGCTATGGCCTGCCTAACCTTCTTGGGCACCGTGCGAGGTGAAAGCTCAATATCGTGAAATTCGGTGGAGCTAGAGTGGGTATTCTCGGCCCCAGCGCAGTTAAAGCCCAAGTAGACCGAAGAGCAGCCTGGCTCTATGTAGAGCTCAATACCGGGATTTTCCCGCCAGCGCTCAAATAGATCACGGCTAACTCTCACGCTGGTGACGAAATCAACCTCTCCCCGCTCGAACCTCACTTCCCTCGGCATGTCTTCCCGAATCACTTTAAAAACAATTCCATCGAGGTGAGCCGGACCCTTATTATTGTAAATTTCAGGCCCCCAGTTGTAATCTTCGTACCTCTCCAGCTCTATTTTGTCACCCGCTATCCAGTCCTTAAACTTAAAAGGTCCAGTCCCGCAGGGGGGACCCTCCGGCGTGCCGAAGTCGTAGTCGTGCCCGGGGCCGAAGTCATACTCCTCCGCACAGTGAGGACAGACTATGACGCTTGAGACGGTACCAAACCAGTCGAGGAGGTAGCGATCATCTTTGGTCAGATATACCCTGACTGTGTAATCATCCACACGGTCAACTTCAACATCCAAAATGTGTTCCACGGACTCTCTGTGCTTCGAGCGGGGGTGAGTCTTTATCCTGTTTATTGTGTACTCCACCGCCTCGCCCGTAAATGAGTGACCGCAGTGGAACCTGACGTCGTTCCTCAGTTTAAACTCATAGAACATTCCTGCCTCGTTGTAGTACCAGTTCTCCGCCAACATCGGGATGCGATTCATGTCCCAATCAAATGTCATAAGAGTGTCGTAGATCACGCTGGTAATTCGGGTAGCCATGTCATAGACCGTTTGAACCGGATCTAGGGTGTCTGCATCCTCAGCCTGAGCGATGACAAGCCAGTTGGCGCCCGGGCGGACTTCAGCTCCCCTCATCAGAAACACATAGACGATAAATGCTGCTATAAGTAGGATTACCAGTGCCTTGCCCTTACCTAACCTAACCATATGCTCCCCTTCCAACTCCCACTAGATACCTCCTTTCCACAACACCAAAACGATAACGATCGCGGCTGTGACTATACCAACCCCCGTAGCGACATAGCCCCAATTGGTAACATCTCCCCGCAAAACGCCAATCATAACCACACTATTTTTTTCTACACCAGCTGAATTAATAGCCTTTATGGTCACTTCGTTCTGAAAACCTACCTCAGTTTCCTTCGGAACTGTGACACTCAATGTTGTAATCCAACTCTCACCCGGGTTGACGTCCTTCCCTTGATTCTCTTGAAGTTCCAAGCTCCAGCCGGCATTATCACTGACCTCAAGCGTGTAGTTATCGATGTTATCACCTTCGTTCGTGACCGTGATCTCGAAAGAGCATGTCTCTCCCGCGTATACCAATGGATTTTTCGGATCGACCCACACGGAATAATCATTGGAGGCTTGAACTAAAGAAGAAAAGGGAAAAACGAGGAGGAACAAGGCAAAAAGACTTGCCAGCCCAGCCCTCCGTCTTATGTTCATTTTAAAGCCACAATTCTATTAAAATGTGGATTTATAAAATTGCCTGCGCTCGCTGGGATCACGGGTTCGCCACCTAGTGTTTGGATAAATTAGAATACTCATGAATGAGAAAAACACAAGTGGCCTAGTCCTTATAAAAGATACATCTCAGGGCATCTAAACGAAAACGCGGTCAGAGTACGTAGGGGTAGTCATTATCATAGGGAGGCCACTCGTACGGAGAAAACTCCGAGTCGTAGCCGATATATGCGAGCCAGTTGTGCAATGGGTATTCCTCTAGCCCCCAGCGCAATAACGAGGCGTTGACGTTTACCCAAGTGTTGTCCCTTCTGGTGTAGATCACGGCGAGGAGTCTCCCATAAATATCTCGGTAAGGTCCAGTTCCGTGGGTGGAACCGTCATCAAGATCGAGCAAGACCTCAGATCCCATTGGGCAGAGGTCACGCACGAACATTTCTGCCTCATCACCGCCCACATCACCATTCGTTGTTTCCGGGGCGTCTATGCCTCCGGCGAACCTTACCGTTTCATTGGTCCCGACGTAGACTCCTCCCTTCCTGACCCAAGTTAGCCAAACGAAAATAGTATCACCGTCGGCTGCAGCTGTCACGGTTCCAATCGCCTCGTAGTTCGGCACACCTATTTGTCCAAGGAGTGGGAGCGTCTGAAAGACCTCTACATTGCCAAGCTGAAGGGTGTTGTCGTACTGGATTACAGTTTGGATCTGATACACCATAGCAGGGGTTAAATCAGAGATATTCTCAGAGAACACCCCTGACCCGGAGACGGTCCCCCCATCTGTGACATTATTCTCCTCGCCAATTCCTTCGTATGAAAATTGAATATCGATCTCAGGATAAGAACCGCAGTCATAATCTACCGTGAGCACAGCAGGAGTTTCGGCTATGTCGGTAAATTCCAAATTTTCTATTGCTGGGGGTATGGCTTGTGTCTCAAACTCTTTAACAGGGCTGGAAATTATACTTGAATCGTGCTGCAGAAAGACCATAAACTCATAATGGGCATTGGGGCTGAGGCTGCCAATAGTTTTGCCTAATCTTCCGGAGCCCGATACCCCGTGCCAATTTGTATACTGCCATGTTTCTGAAAAATTTTCCCTGTATCCAAACCTAATTTTTACATATGACAAAAATCCAGTGTCGTAGTCGGCCCGAAGAGTTGCACTTGTGGGCGTGATGTTGTACGCCCCAAAGTTCTCAATCATGGGTGGTGATGGTCCCCCGCTCCCGAAAAGAATTATAGCAGCTCCAGCACCCGCGCAAATTCCTGCTATAACTAGCACTAAGATTTTCGCGTTTAACGGGCCGATGTTCAAATTTATCCTCTCCTTTCCTTTTTTATTTAAACTTTAAAGGTTTAAAATGCCGCGATTATCTTCGAAGGTAAATGAAAATAACTATCACGCCGATTATCACTACAACAGCCGCCGCCACCGGAAGGATTGGCACTTCTCCCCCCTCTTCTGGCTGAGGCTGAATACCCTTCTGAATTGTGAAACTGTCGATGACCTCATTTTCAAAATTCACAGCTTTAAAGTGGAGCATGTCATTCTCGTAGATATCAATGACGGTGAAGTGGTAGTCCTTTATCGGACCGCAAGCCGAGTACCAGTGTGGATTAGCATCATAATTTGGTGCACCCCATCCGCCACTGACTATGTAGATTGTTCCGTTCTCCGGTGATTCAAAGCTTTCCGATGAGAGGAGGTTTTGATTGCGGAGTAAGTTTATCGGATGTGATCGTTCGTAATAGTGCTCGTGGCCAGAAAACATCAGGTCCAAATGAGGTATGTCAAATTCTGGTATCCACTCGCGTTGGAAACCAGACTCGTCCAATGGCGGCCTGTGATCTGCAGCGATCTTCCACAAGTAATCATAGTGTTCGCTTAGATCCTGCATCAACCATTCCATTTGCTCATTCCAACTATCGCTAAGCGTGCTCCGAAACTCGCTGTCCAGAATCGTGATGTGAAGGTCTGGTCCCAAGTTGAGCGAGTAATACGCCTTATCTCCCGAAGGAACGAACAGCATGTAATAGTTCGAGGCATCCCCCATAGGGTCATATTCTTGGGGTTCTGGGTAAGTAACTTCATGGTTTCCTATCACCGGGATCATGGGGATCAGCCTGCCGTCGGGGGCGCGCCAGTGCTCGAACACCGCTCCGAGCCAGTTATCCCATGTGTCGAGGCCGTTTTGCTCCTGACCGCTCCAGATGTAATCGCCGATAAAAATCACAAAATCTGGGTTGTAGCTCGCCATCAGCTTGGAAATGTTGTCGCGAGCTTCCGGCCAATCTGGGTGGGGATGGTCGGGCCGAGCGTCCCAACGGGAATCCCCACCCACAACAAACCTTATATTTTCTTTTTCTACTGGTGCGGTCTTAAAACTCAATTCCTCACTCCAGCCGTAGTCCGAGTTACCGCAGATGAAGTAGTAAGTGGTGTCTGGCTCCAGCCCGGTCAGCTCGACATGGTGGATGTAACCATCGAACTTCGCGGTGGTTACCCCTCCCGCGCCCTCCGCACTGTAGCTGTAAGCTCCGGGGGCACCGTTCTGGGATTCGGTATCGTAACGAACCGCACCGACGTAATTTTCATCGGTGCGCCAGCTGACGTTTATCGTGCGAGCTGGGTCAGGAGATGCATAAGTCAGATAGACGTAGGCTGGCTCGTCTTCGGGTGAGGACGACGAGGCAGTCGTCGTTGTCGCAAGGATGAATAGCGTCGTGAGCATCAACGAGGGAAACAACAATTTCTTACTCTTCAATTCCTTCACCTTCCTCCGAAGACTTGGCGTTTTGACCGACCTTCCAGCCTTGGCGAAATCCTTTTAAACAAAACAACGTCTTCTATAAAAGGTTGATGGAGGCTGTAACTTGCATGCAAAAAGAGTCTTGGTAGCAGCAGTGGTATTTTCATTATTTTTATCGCTAGTCATTGTAACCCCCCTAAGTGCGCAAGGGGAAGAGCCTGTAGTTGTCATCTCAGGAAAGGATACGGCATTTAACAAAAACATGGCGGGGGATCCTCCCCTAAAAGATTATGAGAGTTCTCCACCGGTGATGATTGCTGCTAGAGTGGGCAGTGGTGCGGTTGTCGCTGCGGGAACTGCTGGAGCATGCAGAGATGGAAATTGGAACGATCCTGATAATCCATATCCTTATCTCGATAAACTGCTCGACGCAGCATTCGAGTGGATGGTCCCAGGCGCGACGAAAGTGCTCTGGTACGAGGGCTACGGCGTCTACAACGTTGCTTCTATGTGTGAGAACCTTTTAGACAACCTGCGGGGTAAGGGATATAACATCGGCACGGACGATCGGGCCTTCGAGAACATAGAAAATCTCACGGTTTATGACATTCTGGTTATCCCACAGATGCAGCTCGGCACCACCGGGACCGGAGGCAATCCATCTCTCCTACCAGATGCAGATGTCCAAGCGATAGTCAACTTCGTGGAGGGTGGTGGAGGCCTACTCATCATGGAGCAGGCTGATTATAATGGCCTCAACTTCTCCAAGGTCCATAACAAGATCCTCGAAGCACTCGGCCTTGACATCCGCTTTCAAGATGATCAAGTGCAGGATGATGTTAATAAATGGGGAGGACAAATTTACCAGCCGATCGTCGATATCGACACGACGACGGACATTGGAAGTGCCTATGAAAGTGAGACCAGTGAGAACGAGATCGGCCTCGACAGCCTATGCTCACTCAGGATAGTGGAGAACTATGAGGTTACTGTGAGGGTTGAACCTAGTGTGAGTGTTGGTGGGGCCGGAGAAACCCTGGCCTATATCGGGGATATAATAAACATCGGAACTGAAAACGACAATTACACCATCACGGTCGAGGACGAACTCGGATGGTCGCCCTCGGTTTCCCCGAGTGAGATCAGTCTTGAGAACGGTGCGAGTGCGCAAGTCGAAGTCAGTGTGACCGTGCCCGAGGGCCTGACGGAAAAAGTGGCTGACTGGATCACCTTAAAGGCGGTGGGAGTTTCAGGGGCGGAGGACAACGCGCGCTTCAGGGCGGTGAACGTTTTCCCGCTGGAGGAGCCCCCCTATTCGATAGCTTATCCGGAGAGGACTTTTTTCTGGTGGAGTGTCGCTACCCAGCTCGTCGAATTGCCCGCTGTGCCGATCATGACCGGTATTGAGACGGGTTATAGTGCAGATCTGACTTCAAGGGAACCTTGGCCGATGCTTTACGGCAAGGGCGAGTATCCACCGGTAGCTGCCGCTGCGCTGGTGGGCGATGGTCGTATAATAACTGCTGGTGTCGCTGTCCTGCGCTCTTCGCCAGTGGATTGGTATACAAACGCGTTGGTGGCGCACCGTGAATTTGCGCCACTTTGGCCCAGATGGCTCATAGACTGGGGCGACCCGAGCGAGCACAAGCTCCTGTATTACATTAACGATCCAGAACTGTATCCCGACATTTTCCACGATATTTCTAAGGTGGCGACATGGCTCGACGACTTGCGTGCGCTAGGATTTGAAGTCGGAATCCAGGAAGGGGGGGAGATAACCCCTGAGCTGCTTGAGAACTACGATGTCCTCCAGATAGCTGAACTTAAGAGATCGTTTAGCGATGATGAAAAGCAGGCCATCGTGGATTGGGTGAATGGAGGCGGAGGGCTGCTCCTGATGGCTCAAGCCGATTACGGGGGTTACGCTGCCCCCAAATACCCAAATGAAGTCCTGGAAGCTCTAGATGTCCCCATCACGTTTCAGGACGACGAGTTGTATGACGACGACAGTTGGACAGCTGATGGCCCTTGGTTCCCGCAGGTTTACCTCCTTGATCCGAGGGAGGTGAATTCCGAGTTTGACGTATGGTTCCCGGAGTACACTTTTACAATTCAGCTGTCCTGGAGTGTCTTGAGGGCCGAGAACGAACGAGTGGTCTTTCCACTTACGATAACGAATACGGGGGCTGTGGACTCGACCTACGAGATCGAAGTCGGGGAGACTACTACCATCCCTCTCGGCTGGGATGTGGAGCTAAAGCCAGCGGAAGCTGGGGCAGCATCCGGCGAAAACACCGGAGTTTACATAGAGATAACCATTCCAGATATAGAGACCGCGATAAACAGGATGAATTTGAGCGTCGAGGTTACGTGCAAGGAGGCAACTTATCTAACGGAGTCTAAGAACTTCTCGGCTATTGGAGAAAATGGATGGGTGCCCCTTCCTCCGGCGGAGTTTGAGGTCGGGGAAAAACTCTCTCATGCGCTTTGGGGGGAGGTCACGATCGAAGATGTTGTATACGGCAGGGAGGAAACCTACTCCTACATTGTCCGAGACGCGGGTGGGGAGCTTAGGTTGGCGGCTGAAGGGGAGTTGGGCCCCCCGACGCCAGGAATTTCATTGCCGATAATTGCAGCAGTAATCGTCGTTATTGTGGCAATAGCTATCGTAGGGTATTGGGCAAAGAAGGCACACGCTAAACAAAAACGAACTTCCTCAGGTCAATGATGAGGGGCTTCAGCCCGGCCTTCTCGAGTTCGCGTTTAACCTCCTCCGATTTCTCCGGCCCGATTGACGACCCAGCGCTTTTCCGGTGACCTCCACCGCCAAACCGCGCCATGATCTCGGACGCGTCTATTTTATTGAAATCATCTCGGGCGTTTAACCAGCACCCGCCTTCGTAGAAGACCGCGCACGCTTTGGCCCCCTCCCGGTAGAGGGAGAAGACGATGTGGCCGGACACAGTTGAGCTATTCATCTCACCGGGCGGCATGATGATTATCGGGGCGTCGGAGTTCTGCTCCTTTACCTTTTTCGATATCATTTGGACGACCTCTCCGGCCTTCCTCCTCAAGTTTCTGGTGTATGAAAGCTCGTCCTCGAATTCTCTCCTCACGGAGGCCACTCCCTTGAGGGCCAGAGTCCCCGCAAGTTCCCGGAATCGCTCAATTGTCGAGATTGCCTTCACGACGTCGTTCACGTCCCAAGCCGGGTCATAACCCTCCACCATTCCCGTGGGTGGTTCGGTGAGGTAGCTCACGGAATCTGCTCTATTGGCGATTTGGACCAGCTTGTCCCCCTCCATCCCGAGGTAACCGGCCAGCAGGCTCGCCGCGCTCTTCGCTTCCGGATTGTAAATTTTCTCCTCGGATTCACCCTCTTGGACAGGGTTGCGGTGGTGGTCTATCCAGACGCGCGTCTTAAGCAGCTTTGGGAGGGGTAAGTCCACGACTATGTCGTACTCCCCGCTCAGCTCCTCCCTGTAAGTTCCGGTCTCGACGGTCGCCCTCGGAAATCGTTTGAGAATAAGCGCAGCACAAATCACGCCATCGACATCCTCGCTGTGTGTCAAAACTTTTGTCTCCCTTCGGCTCATTCCATCCCAATCTTTTTTCGCCCGACTGAGATTTAATGTTTCCCATTTGTTCGGCAAGTAAATGCTAGGAAGTGATTGAGTTCAATGCACCTGAGTTGAAACTCGCGCTTGAGCCGAATGAGGAGAGAACCCCGAAAATCTTGAGGAGGTCTACCGAGCCGCCCCCACGCTTGCAAGGTTTCACAAAAATTGGGCTAGCCACCGAGTTCGCGCGCTATCTGCTCGAGCGTCGTCGTGAACTTCTCGATCTCCTGTTCAAGGTTGTAGTAGTGCACCGATGCTCGCACAGTGCCCTCCACGCCTAGATGATGCATGGTCGGTTGAGCGCAGTGGTGCCCCGAGCGAACTGCTA
>JAUWYN010000039.1 GCA_030615805.1 Hadesarchaea archaeon
GCCAGCTCTGGGTGCTTGCCGAATATCTGCTCAGCTAGTTCGAAAAGGCGCTCGACGCGCTCCGCCGCTATCAGCTTAAATTCATCCGTGGATCTCCGGTGGGTACGACGGGACACAAGATCACCTCCTAAACCGAAGCGCCTGGATGTCAAAGCTCTCCTCGTACGCGTAGATAGCCCGTGCGATAACGGTTGGGGCGCGGAGCGATTCGGGGTCTATACTCACCAGCTCGTCGGAAAGCTCTGCAACGTTCGATAAAAACTCGCCGCGCGGAAATCCACCAACCACCACACAAACCTCGTCCTCCTTCGAGATGCCACTGAAAAGCTCCCTGCAGAGCTTTCGCTGCCCCAGCTCGCTAAAAGTTATGACTTTTTTCGGCTTGATTCGCCCGATCAGCTCGGCAAGCGAGGCATTTTCGAGACGGAGCAACGGCTTCTCCGGCGGTGCTTCACCTGTGAAGAAGAGGTGCTCGATCAGCCCGGTGAAGCGATTGAACATCCGAGGGAGGCGAGTTGAGGGGTCAAGCGTAATGAGTTTATTGTGGCGGGTGTGTACATACACTCTTAACAGACCCTCCATGTTGAGCGGCGTGTCGAGCGCGAGGAGCAGGCAAATGTGGACGATGTCGGGTCTCCCACGCCGGTCCCCGTCCGGAAGCCTTCGCATCGCTGGATAATGGAGGCTCGAGTTAAGCAATATCTCCGTCGGCCGTCTCCCCCGGCGGCGCGCGCTCCACTGAATGACACGGTGGTTAGCGATTTCGCGGGGCACGGGTTCGAGCTCGGAATCCGCTAATATGAGGTGGAGCAAGCGAGCACCAAACCCACTTCGGCAAAGAGCTATTTTAATCTACGATAAACAGAACAGGCTCGTGTGGGATTGAATGTTCCCCCTCAAGGACGAGAACCCGACCCGGAGAAGGCCAATCCTCACCTATGCTTTGATTATCGTAAACGTCGCGATCTTCGTGGGAACGCTGGCCACGGGGACCTTCGAGCGATCGATTGACGAGTTTGGGATGAGGCCGGCCGAGGTGCTCGCGGGGAGGCAGCTCCACACCCTCTTCATCTCGATGTTCCTACATGGAGGGATTTTACACATCCTTTTCAACATGTGGTACCTCTGGATCTTCGGCGACAACATCGAGGACATTCTCGGCAGGGGCAAATTCATCCTGTTTTACCTCAGCACAGGTCTGGTGGCCAGCCTCGTGCACGCTTTTTCTGACCCAGGCTCGATGATTCCAACTATTGGGGCTTCGGGGGCCATCGCGGGGGTGCTCGGGGCTTACATACTCCTGTACCCGTGGGCCCGGGTGCACACGGCCGTCATTTTCTTTATTATCGTTCATCTGGTCATGGTGCCGGCGGTCGTGATAATAGGTCTCTGGTTCGTGCTGCAGGTGCTGTCGGCGTCCGTGCTTTGGGCGGCGGGGGCGACCGCGGGAGTGGCGTACTGGGCGCACATCGGCGGATTCCTGGCGGGCATGCTTTTGATTCTGCCGGTGTGGATAAAACTCAGGAAGCGAAGGAGGGCTAGATACGTTTACACTTTGCGGTATGGCGGTGGGCTTCGCTGATTAATCGAACCTGCTATTATTCTTCCAGTTGGAGCAGAGGGAGGAGTTGTATCAGAAATTGAAGCGGGGCCACCTCAAGATTGTCTCGTGGCCGTCCATGAGTCGGTGAAACCCCTAGTGCCAAGCGGGTCTGATATGGTGCCGGAACCCGTCCCGCTTGCTGATGTGGCGCTTGGGAATGATGGGTTCAGTGTCCCAGTATATGTCCCTGATATGCTTCCTGATCCATATGATGCACTCACTTGAAAAGTCATCGAGGTACCCGACATCCTGCCGTTCGTGATATAGATATCGTAATAGCCAATACCTGCCGCGTATCCGTACCAGCCCGATCCCGTAAAGTTTCCGGAAGTATCCACTGCAAGTGTTCCGACCCCTCCCGATTCGCTAATTATTTGCCAAGTCTGGGCGCCTCCTCCTCCCCCTCCTCCAAAACCCCACGGGTGCTCCCACCACGCATGGCCCCAAATTATGTATGGAGTCAACAAAACAACCCCTAAAACAATAGGAATCGTTACAGCCGCGGCTATCAAATTGTTTCTCCTTGCGATTTTCTTCACGACCTCATCTGGAGCCCCTTCCTTAATCGTGGCGGAAGACGGGTGTAGAAGAACACCTTTCCCCTTTGGGATCTCTGAAGCTGGAATCTCGTGCTTTGGAGGCACTCCCTCCGGCTTTTCCGCTTTGTAGGGTCGCTGTTGTATCCCGCCAGGTATTACCTTTGGAGGTGGAAGCTTTCGAGGTGGAGTCGGTACCGGTCTTTTTTTCCGCTTGCCATATTTGACCAAGTTCGCCCCTCCTAATCACAGTAATACGTTCAATCACTTTTAAATCCTTTTTCCTTCAGTTTTTCGTAAAAAATGCCCGGATTGCCTCATGATACCTATGGTGCGGCAGGCGGGATTCGAACCCGCGTCGCGAGCTTGGCAAGCTCGTGTCATAACCAAGCTAGACTACTGCCGCCCAAAGAGAAAGTTGTCCAGCCACAATTAAACGTTTTCTTAATGCTCAACCCATGATTGCTGTAAGCATCTGCCCCCCGACGATCACCCCAACCGTGAAAACCTCAAGCGCCACGGGCAAAGCTCGTGCGAGCGCTACACGCTTCGCGAGCGGGTCATCGCCGAGCTCTATCTCGACCGCGTAGCTCATCAGGATTGCCGTAAGCAACACCACGCAAAGGCCGAGCACGAACAGGAAGGCGGCCGACGAGACCCTGGCACCCGAACCCAAGAATTCCACCGAAGCCGTTTTCGAGGCTAGCAAGCCCTGCATGCGCGCAGCAATCGCGGCGATGAATGGGGCGAAGAAGAGCGCGACCACCACTGGTAAGGTGTCCAATTCACCCGCCTAGGCTTTGGGTGGAAGTTGTTTAAAATGGGGAAAATTTGGCAAAGCTAATGAACCATCGTGAATATTAAAATTCGGTGAACTCGTGGTGAAAGCCCCCCCATCCTTCATCTTTCTGCTCGGGCGCCCGGGCTCCGGGAAGTCGGCCGTCTACCGCATGCTATCCGAGCGGCTCCGCGCCGAGGGGCTGGCGAGCGATGTCACGCGCATCGACGACTTCCCCGTGCTCAGGGAGCTGCTCGACCGCGACGTTGGATTCAAGCGCCACTATCGAAAGGAGGGCGGCTTCGTGGTGACCGACTTCACGATCCTCGACGACGTGCTTAAAGAAATCAACCGCAAGCTCAAGGAGCTCGAGCAGCCGGGCAAGGTGACCTTCGTTGAGTTCGCCCGCGACCGATATGCCAACGCGCTCAAGAATTTCGACCGTCGAGTATTGGACCACTCACTGATCCTCTACATCTACTGCCCGTTCGACACTTGCATGGAGCGAAACATTCAGAGGTTTAGGGAAGCCCGGGACAAGGGCGTCGACGACCATATCGCCCCCACCGACATCATGGAGCGCTACTACAAATACGACGACTACGAGGGGCTGTACTTAAGAGGGGGAGCCGAATTGAAGCAGCAGGCCCCGGCGCCGCTCGTGGTGGTGCGCAACGATGCTGAAGGATTGGAGAGATTAAAGCGAGAGTTAGAAAAAGTCGTTGAAACATTCAAAATTTAGATTTACCGAAATATTTATAAATTTAGGCACCCCTAAATTTAATCTATGATTACAGAAAGTGTTGAAGAATACTTGGAGGCGATCTACCGCCTACGCGAGCGGGGGGAAGCTGCCACTACTACGAGCGTCGCTAAGGAGCTCAGGGTGGCACCCGCAAGTGTAACCGAGATGCTGAAAAAATTGGCTAATCAAGGGTACCTGAAATACGCCCCCTACCGAGGGGTCACTTTAATACCAAAAGGAGAAAAAATCGGGAAAAAAATTCTGAGGAAACATCGAATAATGGAAAAGTTTCTGAGCACGTTGGGCTTACCGAAATCTAGGATCCACAAAGACGCATGCGAGCTGGAGCACCACATCCCCGATGACCTCGAGAGGGCCATCCACCAAAAGGTTGAAGGCGAAAAGCCACTGCCTTCTGGAGCTCCCAGCAACGTCGTGCCGCTCACTAGCCTGTTGGACAGGCAGAAGGGAGTCATCTCGTTCATCGGGGGCGGGCGGGGTGCTTCCCAGAGACTTGCGGACCTTGGATTAACTCCTCACACGGAGATAACGGTCGTCAAGTCGGCCCTGTTTCACGGCCCACTGATGATTTCCGTGCGAGGAACCACGCTGGCAATCGGCCGTGGCGTGGCGGCCAGAGTTTTTGTGAGAGTGAAATAAAATGCCAACCGCCGAGAAGGAACCCATAACCATAGCCCTAGCGGGCAATGCAAACGTCGGAAAGAGCGTTATCTTCAATTATTTTACCGGGCTGCACCAACACATCGGAAACTGGCCTGGCAAAACGGTCGAAAAGGCGGAGGGGACGCTGCACTTCAAGGGGCGCACGATAGATGTCCTCGACCTGCCTGGCATCTATTCGCTGTCCGCGTTCTCGATTGAGGAGCGGATCTCCCGGGAGTACATCGCGATTGAAAAACCGGATGTCGTCATAAATATCGTCGACGCCTCAGCACTTGAGAGAAACCTCTTTTTCACTCTGCAGCTGCTCGAGCTGGAAACGCCGATGATCGTGGCGCTAAATCAGGTGGATGTGGCAGAGGGGAAGGGGATAACCATCCACGTTCCTGAGCTGCAAAAATTCCTAGACATACCCGTAATTTCGACCATCGCCACAAGGGGAACCGGCCTTGATAAGTTACTAAATAAGGCCGTGAAGGTTGCAAAAAGCAAGAAGTTAGCGAGGCCAGCCAGATACGGTAGGGAAATAGAAGAAAAGATCCGTAGGGTCACAAAGCTCGTGGAAAAGATACCCATCAAATATCCACCGAGATGGGTTGCGATCAAACTCCTCGAAGGTGATGAAGAGATCAGGAAAATTGTCGGCAGGATTGATCCGAAATTAGTCTCCAGCGCCGAAAGGCACGCTAGGGACTTGGAACGAATTCACGGCGAGCCATGTTCAATTATAATAACGGCGGAGCGCTACAACGTCGCGAACAAAATCGCTAGAAAAAGCCAGCGAATCACCCCCCCTCGCGGGCCATCTCTTACGGAGAGATTGGATGCGGTGACAACCCATCCCATCATGGGCTACCCAATCTTGATCGGCGTCATGCTCCTAGTCCTCTTCACGGTTTTTACCGTCGGGGGATACTTGAGTGGGTTTTTTGAAGACGTGATGGAGCCAATTCAAGGTGCCTTCGGAGGTGGGGCGGGAGAGTTGATTGGAGGGGGACTACTCGGCGGGTTGATAGCCGGGGTAGCTATAGTGCTGCCGTTTATCCTACCCTTTTACCTAATCCTGACTTTCTTGGAGGATTCCGGGTACCTGCCTCGTGCCGCGTTTATGACCGATAGCCTCATGCACCACATGGGAATTCACGGCAAAGCGTTCATCCCGTTCATACTCGGCTACGGTTGCAACGTTCCCGCGTGCCTTGGGTGCAGGGTAATGGAGACCGAGCGGGAACGAACGATCGCAGCGTTCGTCGTGACGTTGGTACCATGCGCTGCCGTGACGGTCGTAGTCTTGGGTTTGGTCGGAGCCTTTGTGGGGATTCATTGGGCGCTGGCGTTATACCTGCTCAACCTGGTGATAATTTTCATCCTAGGAAGGGTCGCGTTCAAGGTCCTGCCGGGCGAATCCATGGGGCTGATAATGGAGATGCCCCCTTACCGAAAGCCGCACGCGCGCTCGGTGCTTAAGGAAACTTGGATGAGAGTTAAGGATTTCGTTTACATCGCGTTCCCGCTGATAATCATCGGCAGCGTTGTGCTCACTGGGCTAAAGGTTGGGGGCCTGCTGGAACCGATTGGGAATGCTTTGAGCCCCATCACGGTGGGGTGGCTGGGCCTGCCTGCAATCACAGGTGTCATGCTCATCTTTGGAATCCTCAGGAAGGAGCTCACACTGGTCATGCTCGCGACCCTCATGGGCACGGCGAATTTTGCAACGGTCTTAACTCCGACTCAAATGATTGTCTTCGCCATAGTCGTGATGTACTACATCCCCTGCATCGCAACCATCGCCGCGTTGGTGAAGGAGCTGAGGTGGAAGAAGGCGGCTTACATCACGGTATTCGAGATAGCGTTCGCCCTCCTCCTGGGTGGCATCGCGTTCAGGCTGCTGACGTTGGCGTAGGAAACAACTAATAATGTGCAATACCACTTTAATTTGGGTGCTAGCTTGTACCAGTGGCGTCGCGGTCGGCGAAGGGGGCCTGGGAGGCCGATGAAACCTAGGTTCTTGGGCTTCAAGCCCGGAGCGATAACGTTTATGCCATCCGCTCCAATAGGGCCACCAATCGCTGCGGGTGAGCCAATCTACATGACTTATGACGAGTACGAGGCTTTTCGCCTGATTTATCACGAAGGGCTGAACCAGGAGGAGGCCGCCAAGCGGATGAAAATTTCGCGTGGGACGGTGTGGCGCTGCTTGGAGAGTGCAAGGGATAAGGTTGCCTGCATGCTTGTCGAACGCCGCCCGCTTGTGGTCACGCCTGCGCCTCCTCGGCCTCCTGAGGAGACAGGCACTTGAGCCAAGTCGATGGGATGCGGCTCACAGTCTTGGTCGACGATTCCAAGAACCTGATCAGACCGGAACTCACCGCCAAGCATGGGTTGTCTTTCTTTATCGGATTGAAAGCTGGCAGGAAAACGACTAATTTGCTAATGGATACCGGACCGTCCGCAGATGTCATCTTACAAAATGCTCAGAAGCTCGATGTCAATTTGAGAAAGGTTGATTCGATTGTGCTGAGCCACGGACATTACGACCATACCGGCGGGCTCTTGGGCATCCTAAAGCACATCGGCAAAAAAGTGCCTGTGATAGCCCATCCGGGGGCCCTTGAGGCAAAATTCGCGACGAGGAAGAAGCGTTTCAAAAAAGCCGGCATTCCTTTTCAGGTTT
>JAUWYN010000066.1 GCA_030615805.1 Hadesarchaea archaeon
AAACGATAAATAGCGTTACCCATGATGGCCTCGACCTAAGGCAATTCAATCGGGAGCTGGTGGAGTATCTCAGAGGGCTGCTTCTCATAAAGGCGGGCGCGGAAGAGGCCATTGACCCCGATTATATCGGGGCGCTAGCCGCGATGAGGAGCCTGGCCGAGAGGACCTCCATGACCCAGCTCTCCAAAGCGGTGAGGCTATTTCGCGGGGTGGAACTGGAGTTCGATGGCTTATCCCCGCTGCCCCTGGAACTGGCCCTGGTGGAGTGCGCCCTGCTCGAGGGAAAACCAGCGACGCCAGCAACGCCAGCAACACCCGAAAAGCTCGAAAAAACCGCGGAGAAACCGGCGACGCCCAAAAAGTCCAAAAAAGCAAAGGAAGAACCCGTTATCCCTCCGGAGCCGACTGAAGAGAAGCTAGCGACGCCCGAAAAGCTCGAAATTTTCCGCAGCCGCTGGCGGGAGGTGGTCGATGCCACGCGGGGGATGGGCTCAAAGGGAAACCTGGACGCTCTCTTAAGAAGCGCCTGTGAGCCGGTGGCCCTGGAGAGCGATACCCTGGTTCTGGGTTTTTATTACGAATTCCATAAGGAGAAGATCGAAGACCCTAAGTATCGCCACATGGTAGAAGCAAAGGTGAGCGAGGTCTTTGGGCAACCCTATAAGATTCGCTGCGTGCTCACCGAACGAACGGCAAAAGCCCAAGGACCCCTGGTTGAGGCAGCGCTTCAGATGGGGGCGAAGATCGTTGATGAGGAGGAGGAATGAATAAAATAAAATTAATGCGTCAGGCTCAGCAGCTTCAGGAAAAATTGCAAAAGGCCCAGCAGGAGCTGGAAAAGGCCACGGTGGAGGCCAGCTCAGGTGGCGGCGCAGTAACGGTGGTGATCACCGGCAAGCAACAGGTTCAGTCAGTGAAGATCTCGCCTGAGGCAGCGGATGATAGAGAGATGCTGGAGGACCTGGTGCTCACCGCGGTGAACGAGGCGCTAAGGAAATCACAGGAGCTTGCCACAAATCGCCTCAGTGCCCTGACCAGCGGGCTGAAGATTCCCGGTCTGACCTAGCGGGAGGCCTGATTTGAACACCGATTTTGTGCCCACCGCCCAGCCTGTATCACGCCTCATCGAGGAGTTCCACAAGCTGCCGGGCATCGGCCCCAAGACTGCCCAGCGGCTCACCTACTACTTGATTCGCATGCCCCAGGAGGAGGCGCGCGCCCTCGCCGAGGCCATCCTCGCCATGAAGGAGAAGGTCGTCCTGTGCGCCACCTGCCAGAATATCACCGATGCCGACCCCTGCATCATCTGCCAAGGGGAGGGTCGGGACCGCACCAAGATATGCGTCGTGGCGGAACCGCTGGACATTCTTCCCCTGGAGCGCACCAGGGAATATAAAGGGCTTTATCATGTGCTCCATGGGGTCATCTCGCCCATGGAAGGGATCGGCCCCGATGACCTGAAGATCAAGGAGCTTCTGGGAAGGCTCCAGGATGGAGAAGTGACCGAGGTCATCCTGGCCACCAACCCCAACCTCGAGGGGGAAGCGACCGCCATGTATCTCCACAAGCTGATCAGCCCGCTGAACATCAAAGTGACCCGCCTGGCGCGGGGGCTTCCCTTTGGCGCCGACCTGGAATATGCCGACGAGGTCACCCTCACCCGCGCGCTGGAGAACCGTCAGGAGATTTAGGAAAACGCAAGGAGACAAACATGCTGAAACAATTTCGTATCTCTAATTTTAAGAGTATTTGGAATGAGCCAGTTCTACTTGGAAATTTCAATGCGCTCATTGGCGCTAATGCTGCAGGTAAAAGCAACTTTGTTGATGCTCTAAGATTCGTTCATGATGTCATGAACGATGGAGTATCCAGCGCTGTAGGGAAACGGCTTGGATGGGAAAATGTGCTCACAAGGGGAAAGGACAAGCGTGAAATGATTGCTACTGAAATCCAGTATGACCTGAGTGACATGGGCACCAAAGTCAGGTTTGGGAAAAAGTCTTATAGCCCGCTCGCCTGCGAATACAAACTGGAGGTCGGATGTATACGAAAGCGATTTTATTTGAATTCAGAAATCCTAAACGATCAATTTAAGTATCGTGACACTGTAGAAAAGGAAGAGCTTGAGCGATCGAGGCGAAGAGTACAAATACGTAACTCAATTAGTCTTGGCAAACGCCCAAGGTCTTTAAATGTACCAAGGCAACTTGAAGATAGTCCGTTTCTACAAGCGGGATTCTTCTGTCTCGGTTCAGCTATTCTCTTCGACATCATAAGTGATTGGCGGTTCTACGACCTCGATGTAAACGCTGCACGTCGCCCGTGCATAGATGAGGGTGAGAATGTTTTACTATCAGACGGTCATAATTTAGCGGCAATCCTTGATAAACTAAGAACTTCGTCTACTTCGTCGTCACGAGCCGCTCGTAATAGGGTTTTACAACTTATGTCTATCCTCATACCTAGTTTTGACAGTTGGAAAATAGAGCGGCAGTTCGATGGTTCTCTAGGCTTCAAGATTAATGAAAAGGGAATCAAAGAAGGTTTATTGCCGAAAATGGTATCTGATGGCACTATTCGCCTTCTGAGTATATTTGTCGCCTTGCTTTATCAGCCTTCTCGAGTCGCACTAATTTGCATTGATGAACCAGAGCGCTATCTTCACCCACAAGTTTTTGAACCACTTGTGGAAATAATGCGTGAGGTTTCGAAAACAACCCAAATTATTGTAACTACTCATAGCACTGAACTGGTCAAATACTTGCAACCCAGTGAAGTGCTCATGGTAGACAAAATCAACAACGTGACACACATAATGCGCGCTCAAGATGTATCAATGATAGACAAGTTTCTGGAGGAGTTTACACTTGATGAGCTTTGGCTTGGAGGTTACCTCGAAGGAGGTAAGGTGCTGTGAAAATCTTTCTTATTGTCGAGGGAGATTGCGACGAAATCCTTTTGGAAAGTCAGCTAGATTGGTTTAATTCATTGGGATTATATGTGAAGATAGTTCCAACTGATGGTAAACTAAATATGATTAAGAAAGCTAGGGCACACTACACCGCCGCAATTAACTGTGGTGCCAACAAGGTAATTTTCTTGCCCGATAAGCACGGTGATGAATGTGCTCTGGTCACACGACGGAGAATCGGCATGAATGGCCTAGATAGAGCTACCACCATTGTAATAAAGTGCGAAATGGAGGCGTGGATTCTTGCAGATGGACAATGTGTTCGAGCGTGCATAGGTATGCAGTACCGCCCTGCCGGACAAACAGACACGGAGGTCGATCCGAAACAGAAGCTACAAACTCAACTGAAACGTAAGTACGGCTATTTACCGTCAGGGCTTGAAGCTGCCAAACTGGTCGCCTCGCACTTTTCAATCCACAGGGCTGCTAGGAATAACACAAGTGCTAAGCGTTTCAAGGAATTTATCGAGAATATTGACAGAAATTGCGGCTTTAACTGATAATATTGAGCTCATGGTTCATAGTTCCCCCCAAACGCTCGCACTTAGCAAACACGCGTAAGATAAGGAAGCGCACGCATGCCTGATGAAACAGGCCCGGATATGTCATGTGTTCCCTACTCCAGAAAACGGGCCTACTTCATACTGACCGTACCGTTCTTAATATTGCTCATCTTAGTGGCCGTATACCTTTGGTCTATCAATTTCGCTCTATCCCTAATATTCATCTCCCTGTTTGTTACGGCAAACCTCCTTCAGGCTTACTGCTGCGCCTATCAGGAGTGCCCGTACGCCGGCGGATTCTGTCCGGCGGTCGCCGGGATCATGCCCTCAAGCATACTGGCGAAAATCATCATCAGGAAAAAGGTCAAAAGGTCAAAAAGGCTCTTCGACCTGTTCGCAGCTATCGCCTTCCTTTCGCTGCTTGGCCTGATCGGTTTCCCGCTGTTCTGGAT
>JAUWYN010000019.1 GCA_030615805.1 Hadesarchaea archaeon
GGGTGAAAAATGGCAAAGAAGGCCAAAAAGGGAAAGAAGAAGCGAAAGAGATAGGTTTCTTAAAACTTGATACATCGGCATCTAATCCCCCCGCGAAGCTGGCCCTGTTTACCCTATTTTTTGGGCTCGGAAAATGGGCACTTTAATCGGGTCAAAAGGGCGCATGAGGCGGGCCAACCACTGTAGACAACGGCGAGATGTACCACCCCAAATGTCACCCCCGCTAATGAATTGCTCGTGCCTCAAGTGTTGGAGACGATCCCCGTCATATGAATTATCCCGAAGATGAAACAGAGCCTGTTTTTACCTAAAAAAGAAAGGAAAGGAGCTAGGAAAGGACGTTGCTCGTTATAAAATTTGTTTATTTCCTACCCAACGCTCGTTTTAGCCTTTCAATAAGTCCAACTTTCTCTTCCTTCTCCTCTTCAACCTTTTCTTCCTTCTCCTCTTCAACCTTTTCTTCCTTCTCTTCCATAGGTTCAACCTTTTCTTCCTTTTTCAGATGATTGTAAACGGTCATTACATTTAGCCCAAGCCTATTAGCTATCTTCTGATATGACATGCCCTTCTCTCTAAGACTCTTCATCTCCCCTATAACCTCAGGAGTTACCTTTCCCCTATGTCTTTTCCTACCCTATATAACCTTTTACTAGTTCGATCTTCCTCCTCCCAAGGGCCTGGATGTATTCCACCATGTCCCCTTCGTGCATATCTCCCCTAAGGTTTACGGAAATCGGCAACTCGAAAATCTCGTAGGTCGTGATGTCCATCAGTTGCGCATTGTTGGCCACGATTGCTAGCACTTCGGCAATTCTTCGCTCGATTATGGGCACTTCGATTTTTACGTTCGTGGGCTGAATGATGTGATGCTTTTGGGAGTTAAACAACCTGGTCGCGGCTATCTTGGCGTTTCCGGGCCCATGCTTCCCCGGCGGTGAGGTTAAAAAATGGTTGATGCGACATGGCTCGCCGTCGATTATGATGAAACTCCCCTCCCTTAATTTTCCGACTTCGGTCATCTTCCTTATCATCAAGATGCCTGTAGGTTTTACGAATGGTGACCGAGATTTAGCTTTCAACTCCTTTGCCCATGCTTATTTCTCGCGCCTAGGATATTAAATCGTGGCACATGAGATATGGGTCGCGAAAGAAGCAGAGGGGAGGAGCACATGGGAGAATGGAAAAAACACAAAGGGTTTGCATTTAGGCACGGAGATTATGGAACCACTGCTGTATATGGAAGCAACCAAGAAATAGACCGAGTGATCAAAGATTTCGGCAAGGCGAAAGAAGCGGAAACGTTGAAAAAAATAAAAAAAGGGGGATAAGTTAACGACACCAAAGTGGTGCCCCCGGCGGGATTCGAAATACGAGAACCTCAAGTCCTGGGGGGCCCGCGCTGCAAGAGCCGATATTGGAAGGTCAAAAAGGGTTAGAGAGTCGCTTGATTTAGGTGGGGCTTCTTGAACGAACGAGGGCAATTTGAAAAGATAAGATATCCGAAAAATCGAGGGGGCGAGGTGAGTTAAGATGGTTTGGTTTGACGATGACAGGGAAAAGTGGGTTTGCGATACCTGCAAGAAAAGATACCCGAGCTACGAGGAAGCGCGCAAGTGCCAAGATGAGCACAGAGGGTCAGCCGAGGGGGCGAAGGCGTGAAAATCAAAGATATCATTGGATTTTATCAAAGTCCCCAGGGCCCCGTTCCGAAAAAGTTACGGAACGGGCCACCCCAGGGCAATACCCCAAAAATCCGAATCTACTCTCTTAAAAAATAAAAAAGGGGGGTATAACGCGAAGCTTTTCCAATGTTAGAGTGGTAACCAATGCATATGCTCACGGCTAACCGAAGCGGAGGGATATCTCAAAATAGTCCTGTGGTGCGGGGGAGGGGATTCGAACCCCCGAACCAAGATCAATAGCTTGTGCTTCTTGGACTTGAAACAAAAAAATAGTGGGGTATAACACGACGCTTTTTCGATGTTAGAGTGGTATTCGACAAAACTCGACGTTAGACTAGTCCGAGGGTTGGTTCATTACCGATCCCGCGCCGAATTAACTTGGTTGGGGCCATTATGGACCACCTTCTCGAACGAGACGCGGCGCGATGGTTTTGGCCCAGATCGGTTTCAAGATTCGGTCGTAGTCCACCAACTCGGTGAACTACCCCTAGCTATCGCAAGGGGCTTCCTGCCTCAATGATGACTTTTACACTCCGGATACAATACGGATACAATACGGATACAATCCACTTCTTTTGGCAAATAGGGGCCGAGGCAGTCCCAAAAACAGATAAAAAGCCTGAAAAAGCCCTCATTTATATAAGATGAGAACCCCATTGTAATCAGGAGAAACTAAAAATGACGAACCAGACGGATCCCAATCCGTGTGTGACGACGCCCACGACACAAGAGATAGCCGAAGCTGTCCTCTCCTATCACAAAACTCTTATCGCCACGACCAAGCTGGCGGAGGAAATCGGCGTACCGCTGAACCGTCTCAAGGTTGTGCTAGCCGAGCTTGAGAAGAAGGGCGGTGCTATCAACCGGGGTGCGTTCGTGGAGGTGACATGATGAAGATGCTTACAATAATCGACGAGAACAGCTTCATGCGTGGCGTTGCGCCCGACACCCCGGAAGTTAGGGCCAAGGGCTTAGGTTGCGGACGGAGTGGCCTCGAAACAGTATGTCGATCACAATTCTCGGAGGTCGGGCTGAATGGCCGAGCTGAAGCACCTTGGTGAAGTTCTCTACGTGCGCTACCTCGACCACGTGCTCTTCAAAGACGTGGACCCCAACGTTTTCAAGCCTTTCGTGCGCGAGGCCATCGGTTGGCTAGAGCACGAGGCTGGCGATTGCATCCGGCTCGTGTGGGAGCGCTTCGCCGAGCCCATGCCTAACGGGGAGGCGAAACAGCGGGCAAGCGGTCTTGTGATAATGAAAAGTAGCATCCTCGAGCTAAGGAGGGTCGGCTAAGGTGTTATCCACCATGTTTCCTGATCCAATCTTTCAGAGCTTCTTCAACGGCCTCTTTCATGGCTCCGTAGAGCTTGCCGCGTTTGGTGACAACTGCCACTTTGAACTTCTTGAGCAATTCAGCATCCAAGAGGACAGAGAGGCGTTCTTCCTTCATGCCAATCGTGTAAATGGTAGTATGAAAGTATTTATAAGGATGGGGTAGATGTGATAAATGGTGGCATGATGGCAAATAAAGAAAAAAATGCCAAGGGCCTTTTTGCGCCCAGCGTCCTGAGGCTCTCCGATCTCCCATTTCTCCAAGCGATGGGGGAGATTGAGGACGGCCACCTCCACTTGATAAAAAGTCCGAAAGGCTACACTTTGAAGACACCGGTTTCCATCCCGCTCGATAAAATCTTGGCGCTCGGACAAAAGGGGTTGGCCGAATACATCATAAAGAGCTTATCATCTCAACGCCCGGTCCTGATCCCGTTCGTTTTGGAGAATCGAAGTGTGGTCGAATTGGCCAAGTACTTTTTGCGCTATTGCTCTGGCAGCTCGGGCTCGCTTTACGGTTATGTGGACAGAATCTGGCGCTATTGTAGGCGGGCTGGGGTGGCTCCAGACGGACTAATGGCGGACGTGAAGGATGGGAACGGAATACCAAACCCTGAGAGAGTCAATATCCACACGAAAGCGCTGGAGGACTACATGGCCGAGCTCCAGGATAGCGGACTCTCGCCAGGCAGGGTAACGAATTACGCCAAGGCTGTTAAGACCCTCTACCGGATTAGCGGGGTTTCCATCGTCCTGCCGTACCCCCTAGGCCGTAAAACCGTTGTGAAGGATCGTGCCCCGACGCCCGAGGAGCTTTTCAGGCTTCTCGATTTTGCGGATCTGAGGGAAAGGGTGATCATCTCGATGCTAGCGCTGGGAAGTTTTCGGGAGGGCACCTTAGTCAAGTTGCGATACCGACATGTCAAGCACGACTTGGAAGCGGGGGTTATCCCGGTCCATATTCACATCGAATCCGAGATCACAAAGGGGAGATACCACGACTATGACACGTTTCTTGGCGCGGAGGCCGTGGAGTTTCTAAAATTCTACTTGGACGACCGACGCAAGGGTTCACCCGATGGAAAAATCCCGCCCGAGGAAATTCACGATGACTCCCCGCTCATAAGGGACACGCGGTTCAAAAGCCCTAGGCCGATAGGTGAAAAACAGATTTACAAGTTGATCCACAATCTCTATTTCAAGGCCGGGTTGCTAGCGCCAACTACAAGAGGCTATGAGCTGAAGGTTCACTCGCTTCGGAAGTTTTTCAAAACCCAACTTATGTCCTTAGGCGTACAACCGGACTACATCGACTATATGATGGGACACACGATCGACACTTATCATGACATCCAGATGAAGGGCGTCGAATTTCTCCGCTCGATCTACGCCGCGAAAGGTTTCAGCATCAGGCCCAAGCCGCGAGTGTCGAAGGTTGAACAACTGCGGGAATTTTGCCAGTATCTAGGATTTGACCCTGCGAAGATTTTGGCGAAGGAGGCGTTTGCGGAGCCCCACAGGGTTTACGTGTCCCCCCAAGAGTTCGAAAACCACCAAGCCCAAGTGCTGAGTTCGGCAATCAAGGAAGGGATCAAGCAAGAGATCATAGGGGAAATTCTACCATTTCTTGAGTCCCCCGAAATTCGCCGCTGGAGTGGTGGGCCCGCGGGGATTCGAACCCCGGACCTTAACCGGCGTTTAGCTCCCGGTGGCTGCCCAACTGGTTATCAGCCGAGCGCTCCAGCCAAGCTGAGCTACGGGCCCCATTAAGGACTTGACCACGTCGCTTAAATTTCTTCTGAGAAATTAAGAAAGCTATCGCTAGCCAACAAGAACAGCCCCAGAACCTGCCCATCTAAAAGCGCGGTGGGCCTCTTCTCTCTGATCGGTGTTTCTGGAAGCAGTCCCTACAATAAATAGGTCTGCCCTCGGTCGGCTTGAAGGGAACCTCGCACTCCTTGCCACAATCGGAGCATGTCGCCTTGAACATCTCGCGAGGACCGAAGTCTCTTCTGCCGCCGCCGAACCTTCCGCCGTATGCCATTTTTCTAACACTCCTTTTTTTCTCTCGGACACAACTCGAAGAAACGTCCTGAACTGTTTCTCTGACAAGCTTTTCCTTAGAAAAGCCCGTTGTGCCCTTATTGCAGTGGGTTGGGTGATTTAAATACTACACTGTTGCCTTCTACCGAAAGAATGTTCAAGTAGGAAGAGTAGTTTTAAGCTCGGCGCCGAAAAATAACTTGGGGGCCGGTGGCGAAGTGGTATCGCGCTCGCTTCGCATGGTAACCGAAATAGCGAGAGGGCGCGGGTTCGAGTCCCGCCCGGTCCACCACTAAAAAGGAGGCTGGCAATGCAAGCAATCGTGTACATTCGTACTGACCCGGGACAGGCGCTGGCGCTCTTGGACGAAGTTAAAAAGCTCCCAGGAGTCAAATTTGCCGCTGCGACCGCGGGAAGATTCGATATCGTGGCGCGAATCGAGGCCGCAGACCTGAAGGCACTTGGTGATGCCGTCGTGGGCAAGATCCAAGGTATCTCTGGGATCAGGTACACGGAGACCTCGCTTATCGTCGCTTAAGCGAGTTTTATGAAGGGCAAGGGTTAAGGCTCAGAGGGTCAGCTTGGCGGCCCTAACTTAAAAAACTAGATTAGTCCCCGCTAGGAGCACGCTAAAAAGTTAACCCTACTTTGTTTGGACAGGTTTATTTTTCCCACCGCAAATGAAAATTGGCGATCCCGTGATCGAACTCGTATTTCTGGGGTGTGGTGGGGGACGCTACCAGACCGTCGACCAGCACTTCAAGACCGGGGGCTTCCGCTTGCACGCGGGGGCCAAAATACACGTCGACCCCGGGCCCGGAGCTCTCTTGCTTTCCCACCAGCACAATCTAGACCCGCTCGCCCTTGACTGCGTCGTGGCCACCCACTGCCATCCCGACCACTACTGCGACGCCGAAGTGCTGATTGAAGCGATGACTCAGCACATGACCCGCAAGCGAGGCGTGCTCATAGGGAGCGAGAGCGTGCTCAAAGGTGTGGGAAAATTTGGCCCCGCGATCTCGCGCTTCCATCAGGGAAAGCCGGAGAAGGTCGTCTGCCTCCGAGCTGGCGAAAGTTACGAGCTCGGTGATATAAAGCTCGAGGCGACACCGACCCAACATAGCGACCCCACGACGTTCGGGCTGAAGATTCGCTCGCAAGGGGGTATCATAGGCTACACCAACGACACGCAGTACTTTGATGAACTCGCAAAGCAATTCAAAGGCAGCCGAGTTCTAATAGTAAATGTCACGCGCCCGCTGACGATGCGAATCCCGTGGCACCTCTGCTCTGACGATCTCATCGCGCTCCTGAAGCAAGTAAAGCCAGAACTCGCGGTGATGGTCCACATGGGTATGCTTTTCTTAAAACATTCACCGGAGAAGGAGGCGACGCGGATTAAAGCTGCAACCGGTGTGGAAACGGTACCGGGCTACGCGGGACTAGTGTTGACCTTGACAAAGAAGTGAAATTCAAGCACCCAACCAAGCAACCTAGTTTGGAAGCTTTTGTGCGATCGCCTCCAGAGCGCATCGTTGGGGCGGAATAGCCGAATTGCTTTATATCGTTCGACTTAGATTTTGATGAGGCTGTCGAGAAAAGCCAAAGGAGAGTATCAAGTGGAAGTGTCAAAGGACTACGACCCGCTCAAAATCGAACCCAAGTGGCAGGAGCGATGGGAAGAGTTAGACGTCTATCGCTTTGATCGCGAGGACAAAAAAAAGCCGACTTACGTTATTGATACTCCACCTCCATATCCGTCGGGCGAGTTTCACATGGGCACGGCGCTGAACTGGACCTACTTCGATATCGTTGCTCGCTACAAGCGAATGCGCGGCTTCAACGTGCTGTTCCCGCAGGGGTGGGACTGCCACGGTTTGCCGACTGAAGTTCAAGTCGAAAAGAGCTACGGGATTCGCAAGGGTGACCTCCCGCCGGAAAAATTCCGCGGGCTCTGCGTCAAGCTCACCGAGGAGAACATCAAACACATGCGCAAGGAGATGAACTCGCTTGGCTTTTCAATTGATTGGTCTACCGAGTACCGGACGATGGACCCAGACTACTACAGGCGAACCCAGCTATCCTTCGTGCAGCTCTACAAGCGTGATTTGATCTATCGGGGTGAGCACCCTGTCAATTGGTGCCCGCGATGCGAAACCGCGATCGCTGATGCCGAAGTCGAATACGAAGATCGAGAGGCGATGCTAAGCTACATCAAGTTCAAGCTCCACGGCGAGAACGAGTACCTCACCATCGCTACCACCCGACCTGAGTATCTCCCCGCATGCGTGGTCGTGGCGGTTTACCCTGGAGACAAGCGCTACAAAAAACATGTCGGGAAAAAGCTTGAGGTGCCCCCATTCGGCCAAGTCGTCGGGCTCATCGAGGATCACGAGGTCGACCCCGAGTTCGGCACGGGGGTGGTGATGGTCTGCACCTTCGGCGATAAAACCGATGTGCGCTGGGTGAAGCGCCACAAACTACCCGTGGTCAAGCTCATCGATGAAAAGGGGAAGATGAGCGAGGCAGCTGACAAGTACGCTGGACTGACGCTTGAGGAGTGCAAGCGCGCGATCGTCGACGACCTCCGCAAGGCAGGCCTGCTCGTGAAACAGGAGAAGCTGACTCAAAGCGTCGGGGCGTGCTGGCGATGCGAGACCCCCGTTGAGATCCTGACGAAGCCGCAGTGGTTCATGCGCGTGCTAGATTTGAAGGACAAGGTGATCGAGGGGGCCAAGCGAGTTCGTTGGGTTCCCGAGCACATGCGACGGAGGTTGATCGACTGGGCCGAATCGATGGACTGGGACTGGGTAATCTCGAGGCAGCGGATCTTCGCGACCCCGATTCCGGCCTGGTACTGCACGAGCTGTAGGGAGCCGGTCGTCGCCGAGGAGAGACAGCTCCCCGTGAACCCCGCGAAGGTTAAACCACCGGTCGAGCGATGCCCGAAATGCGGCGGCGAAAGCTTTGAACCCGAGCAAGATGTGCTCGACACTTGGATGGATAGCTCGATAACGATTGCTGTCCATGCCGGCTGGCCCGAGCTCGATCGACGCCTTTTCCCAGCGGACCTCCAGCCCAATGGGACCGACATCATCCGCACATGGGATTATTACCTGCTCGTCCGGCACCTAGCGCTGCTGGGCGAGGCGCCCTATCGCACGGTGCTCATCAACGGCATGGTCTTTGGTGAGGACGGGCGAAAGATGTCGAAGTCGCTCGGCAACTACGTCGACACGACCGTCGCGCGGGGCAAGTACGGTACCGATGCCCTACGTCAGTGGGCGGCGATAGGTGCCTCCACGGGTTCTGACATACCTTTCAGCTGGAAGGACGTCGACTTCGGCTACCGATTTATGCGCAAGTTCTGGAACGCCGCACGTTTCGCCGGACCTCACCTGAATGCAAGAATTGCGGGGCTCGACCCGAAGAAGCTCAAGTTCAGGCCCGTTGACCGCTGGATCCTGAGTCGCCTCAACCGCCTGATCGAGCAGGTCACGGGCTGGCTCGAGGACTTCCAATTCAACCACGCGCTCGGTGCGATTCAGACCTTCGTGTGGCATGAGCTCTGCGACATGTACATCGAGGAAGTCAAGCACCGCCTCTACGGCGACGATCCCACTTCCGACGCCGCACGCTACGCGCTTTACCACGTTATGCTGACCGCCGCCAAATTGCTCGCCCCCTTCACGCCGCACTTCTCCGAGGAGGTTTACCAGACCCACTTCGCCAAGGATCACCCGTACCCAAGCGTTCACGTCTTAAGCTGGCCCGAAGTAAACAAGAAGTTTATAGATGAATCGGCCGAGCGAGCCGGCGAACTCACAAACCTTATCATAGGCGCCCTCCGGCAGTTCAAGTCCGAGCGCAAGATGGCGCTGAGCAGGGAGCTCCCATCGGTCGAAATTTATGCTTCCAGTAGGGAGGTTGCGAAGCGGCTCAAAGAGGTGGGGGACGACATCGCCGGCACCATGCGCGTGGGCAAGCTCAGCATCAAGGTTGGCGAGCCCAAGCTGACCGAGCGCGTGCTTGCGGTCGAACCCGAACTGGCGAAGCTAGGGCCGCGCCTACGGGCAGACGTGAAGCTAATCGTGCAAGCCTTGCGCGAGGCTAAGCCGGAGGATCTCGCGAAGCGGCTGGTCAAGGGGAAGCTCAAGCTCCGTGCGGGCGGAAAGCGATTCGAACTCGCATTCGAAGATGTGAGGGTGATAAAAGAAACCGTGAGCGCCGGGCGTAAGGTCGAGGTCATCGACATCCAAAAGCCTGCGCTAACCCTTCTAATTACATCTTCATGAGGCGGGCCTACAAGAAAGATGCAGCTATGATCAGCACGAAGAGCGCGACGAAAATCACCATCATGATCAACCTGCTACGTGCCATGCGTTTCTGTTGTTTCTTGAAGATGTCCTCGCATGAAGGTGAGCAGAAAAATTTATCGGGCTCAACCGCCTTCCCGCAAACAACGCAATGTTTATGGTCCTCTGGCATTTTATCATCCGGGCACAATCGTGGTACCACTATGCTTCGCTCCCCTTAAAATCTCCGGTAAGCGTTTGATCTCGTGCCTCCCTAGCACAAGCGTTCGGATACCCGTCCGCTGGATGAGCTTCGCGCCCACGGGGTCGATGACCATGTTGATTCCGGGTTCCATTTTTTTGACCGCCACCAGCTTCATGAGCTTCTGCACGGTCATCACCTCGAGCTTCTTCGCCCTTGGGTCGAGTTTGGGATCAGCTGTATAGACTCCACTCACATCCGTGAAGAAAACCAGAAGTTCGGACTTGCTCGAGCTGGCCAACATCGCGGCGACCGCATCGGTGGTCTGGCCGGGCATTGTGCCACCCATCACGGGCACCTTGCCCCTAAGCGTCGCCCTGATCGCCGCTTCAAATGTAGTAAAGGGTTCCCGCTCCGTGAGATCGCCGAGGGCAGCAATCAGCAGGCGGGCGTTTAAACGCGTGACATCTATGCCTATGAGGTCGCAGTGGGTGCTTGAGGCCTTCAGTTTTCGTGCCGCCTTGATGTACTTGCGCGAAGGCCCACCCCCGCCGGTGATGACGAGAATTTCATGCTTTCGCGACTTGAGCGCACGGAGCATCTGAGCTATCTCTCGAATGCAGCCCACGTCAGGCTCATCCGGCGCCAGGATCGAGCCACCAAAGCAAAGCGTTACGCGCATCCTATCGCCAAAATAAGTTCGGCGCCATGTTATTAACGCTCGCGGTTGAAATCTATGATGGTGATGCGAATGCCCGTCGATAGCAAGACGCGTTACCAATTCAGGCGGATGCTCGAAGATCTGGCTGGCAAGCGCGGCCGAGGGACCGAGCTCATCTCGGTCTACATCACCCCAGATTTCGAGCTCACCAAGGTCATCCAACAGCTCCGGGATGAGCAGGGGACGGCAAGCAACATAAAATCGAAGACGACCCGAAAGAACGTGATAAGCGCCCTCGAGCGAATCGTCCAGTTCCTGCGCACCTATGCCGATGCCCACAGGCGCCCCCCCTCGAACGGGATGGCCATATTTTGTGGAAACGTGGCTGGACGCGAGGACATCGCGGACATCCAGCTCTACTGGGTCGAGCCCCCCGAGCCGATAACCATTCGCATGTACCGCTGCGACCAAGAGTTCGTGCTCGAGCCGCTGCGCGAGATGCTTCAGGTTAGGGAAACCGTGGGGGTGCTCGTGCTTGACCGGCGAGAGGCGACGCTCGCGACCCTGCGGGGCAAGCACGTCGAAATCGTGAGGAGGTTGACCTCCGGCGTCCCAGGGAAACACGGCAAGGGAGGGCAGTCTGCACGGCGGTTCGAGCGGTCGATAGAAATCGCCGCCCACGAATACGCGAAGCGCATCGCCGAAGCCACCAACGAGATATTTTCGCAGATCCCCGACCTGCGGGCGATCCTAGTCGGTGGGCCTGGACCGACGAAGGACGAATTCTTGAAAAGTGAATTGTTGCACAATGAGGTCAAGAAGAAAATCGCTGGAGTACTCGATACCGGCTACACCGATGAACAGGGGGTAAAGGAAGTAGTCAACAAATCAGGTGAAGTACTCGCCGATCTCGATATCCTAAAGGAAAAATCACTGGTGCAGCGCTTCATGGAGGAGCTCGTCGCGGGCAAGGGGTTGATTACATATGGCGAGCTGGAGATCAGGCACTCCCTCGAGCTGGGGGCGGTCGAGCTGCTCCTGATCTCGGAGGACCTGCGGAGGAGCCGTGCGCTCGCGCGATGCCAAGCTTGTGGGCACGAGCTGCGGGAAACTGTTGACGATATCAAAACTTACCAGAAGCAGCTGGCGGGGCGAGCCTGTCCCAGCTGTGGCGAGATTAGGCTGGTGCTCGTCGAGAGCAAGGATGTCGTGCAGGAATTGCTCGAGCTGGCGGAGCGGTTCGGCGCGCGGGTGGAGTTCATCTCGACCGAAACCGAGGAGGGCAAGCAGCTTCGCGTGGCTTTCAAGGGCTTGGCGGCTATTTTAAGGTTCAGGCATGCTGCGTAATTTAATGTTTCTGTGGTCTATTGCCTTTCTTATAATATGATCCGAGCTGATTTTATGGCAAATCGGCAACATTTTAAGCCTAACCACCTAATTTTGGCTTATTTTCCCCATTGGTGGAGAAAATCAACAGTTTTAAAGATTATCCCCCCTTCTGTACTTGTGTTTATTACAAAAATCAGTAAGCTTTTTACGCCCCAAAAAAACACTGCTATTAGGGGGGAAGCCTCGGAGTAAAAAATGAGGGCCGAGAAAGGGTTTAGTAATTTAGTGCCTGTTTTAGTAGCAGCTTTATTGCTGGGGTCCGTTGCATTCATCGGTGTTTCGCCCATAAATCTTATGGCCGCCTCCCAAGCTTCCGATGAGCGCGCGCAGAACATCTCCCCTTTCATAAGTCTCGAAGGAGACGGTGACGCGGAATACCTCATCATAACTAGGCCGATGTTCGAAACCGCCCTAGAGAACTTGGTCGGCCTTAAAAGCCTGCGAATGTCGGTAAAAGTAGTGACCGTTGAGGGGATAGTGGGAGTGGGAAAAGTACGGATTTATCCGAGCGATGATGCTTGGGTTACTTCATATGATCCAAATCAGAATCATGGCTCTGAAGACACATTAAACATAGGTCCGGACTATAATATGGACAGTTACCTAAAGTTCTCGTTATCGATCTTACCACCAGGCATTACAATATCAGACGCAAAGCTCCTACTTTACTGTTACTCTATCGACGGTGGGACTACCGTTGATGGTATCGTCCACAGGGTTGACAACGACAGCTGGAGCGAGGGCACGATAACTTGGAACAATCGGCCAGCTCATGGGGCTTGGCTCGACAGCGTTTCCGTGAATGTCGAGGAGCAGTGGTATTCTTGGGATGTTACCGCGTGGGTCCAGAACGAGTTCGGAGGGGATCAGGTATCTAGCATCTACATCTACGGCGGTCAAGCTTCTGGTCCGGGTGAAAGGGGCTTGAAGCGCTTCTACTCGATCGATTGTTACGATCCTGAAACTTACGGTCCGTACCTCGAGATAACAACAGGTTATCCCGGCGGGGACATCCCGGAGCAGATAAGGAATTGCATTCGCGACCACTACGAGAACCATGGGACGCAATGGGTCCTTCTGGCTGGGGATGCAGACCCTGACGATGTTGGCAATAATAATCCGACCTTGGACAAAGACTGGGAGGTTCCAGTTAAATACGTTGAATACGAATACGAAGAGAATGTGCCGACTGATCACTACTATGCGGATCTAGACGATGATGGGGCTGCAGAGGTCTACGTTGGCAGATTTCCTGGTAGAACGGTGGCGATGATTGATAATGTAGTTCAAAAAACTGTGGCTTATGAGAGCAATCCATCATATAGGCGCCAGGCTTGCTTCTTTTCCGGAGTAGATTACAGCTTCGAAAGTTACAGTAAAGAGATAGTAGACGCTTACGCGGAGCCCTCATGGCTGGAAATTCATGAATATTATGAAAGTGAGGGCACCCTCGATAGAACCACTTTCGTGAACGTGGTTAATGCTTATGATCCAATAGTCATCAATGCAATGGGGCATGGTTATGAATGTGGGATCGGCCTCGGGGTAGCGGGAAGCGGCGGAGAATATGTGTGGGCGGGGAATGTCTGGAATCTAACAAACACGGGATTCCTGATATATGCCTATGCCTGTCTTACCAATAAAATTGACGATGACTACTGCTACGGTTTTGAGCACAGTCTTGGGGAGTGGATGTTGTTCGGGAGTGCCGATGGGGGTATCGGAGGCTCTAACGGAGCTGTTGGCTACATTGGCGCTACACGGACTCTCAAGGGAGAGCCCAATGAAGCTGCAAGGTTCTTCGCGGAGCTCCTGGGGAATCACGAGTACCATCAAGGGGCAGCGTTTTATAAGTCAAATCCCAGCCGTGTTTTCATGCTTTTAGGTGATCCGGAACTTAAGATCATTAATCCGCCGCACGGAGCCGAAGTTCATATCACGCCTAATAATCAAAACGGCCTGCCTGGAGAGATGCTGACCTACACGGTTACGGTTAGGAATGTAGGTAATTTCACGGACACCTACACCCTGACTGTTGACGATGATGCCGGCTGGAACCCAAGCATCTCACCTACGTCACTCGAGATCCCAGTGAATGAGAATAGGACAGCCACGCTGAGTATTACCATCCCAGAAAGTGTTGTGGATAGGGTTGCGGACAACATAACTGTTACTGCTACACTAACCGAAAATGCAGAGATCTACACATCGGCGAAATGTATCGCGTACGCGGCAAGAGAACCGACCGATGACGCTTGCGTAGGGACGGGGAGAGGCAAAATCAACCTCTATGTGGGTGTTGATGAATATGGGGATCTTAATAGAAGCTTTCTGAAGTTTAGTCTGGGATATCTTCCTGAAGATGTAGTAATAGAAAAAGCGAGTTTGAACCTATATTGCTGGTCCTCCTATAACTCGCCTCAGATTGAAATCAGAGCTGTTGAGGACGATAGTTGGAGCGAGGAGTCCATAACTTGGGACGATCAACCTGCGTTAGGGGGCGTGCTTGGCAACAATTCCATAGACACGGAGGGGCGCTGGTACAGCTGGGATGTCACCTCATTCGTTAATAATCAATCTGCTGGAGATGGCGTGGCTAGCTTCTGTTTAAAAAGCGCTGATGAAGGTGCGAACCGTATGGCGATATTTTATTCGAAGGAGCAGGGTCACGAATACTCCCCCTACCTTACGGTTGCCTTCAACCACGTCGAGGTTTCAATCTCGCCAGACTATCAGAGTGGCCCGCTTGGAGCTACGCTTGAGTACACGGTCACGGTCACCAATACTGGTGAGGGTCCCGATAACTTCTCGCTCGAAAATACTGACACGGAGAACTGGGCCTTGGTGCTTTCTCCCACCACGCTCGAAAACGTCTTACTTGGTGAGAACCGCACAGTGATGCTCAGCGTTACCATTCCTGAGAACGCCGAGCTCGGCACCGAGGACGAGATAACCGTTACTGCGACCTCGTGGGCGGACCCGACGGTGAGCGACTCGACCAGCTGTACTGCAACCGCTACATCATTCTCGCTCGACCTGGTCGCGGGCTGGAACCAGGTGGGCTTCACGGGGGTTGGTGAGGGCGATACCCCGAACAATATGATGCCTGACGTATACACGATGCGCTATTGGGATGCGCCCTACGGACCGTACAGGGCACCTCACGGCGACCAGCCCGTCAAGGATAACCTAGGCTACTGGGTCAGGGTCGACCAAGATGATAATGTAACGGTATACGGTGTACGCCCGGAGAACCGCACAATATACCTGGTGGCGGGCTGGAACCTGGTGCACTTCCCCCTGACCAACGAAAACACGACTCCAGACAATTTGTTCGCCGGCTTGACCTATACCATGCGTTATTGGGATGCGCCCGGTGGGCCGTACAGGGCACCGTTTCCTGATCAGCCCGTCAAGGTTGGCGTGGGCTACTGGGTCAAGCTAGACCAGGACGTGACGGTAACCGTTCCGCTTTGAGTGGCAGCGAGCATGAAGTTCCGGAGGGGTGCCGCGAGCCCCCTTAAATTTATCGGGTCAAATTTGTTTGCCGTGATCCGAGCTGATTTTATGGTAAGCGGAAAATATGTTTTGAAAATGCTTTATGTTTTTACGTGCCGAATTTCCAAGACCGCAAGTACCCTAGCTGTTCACGGGTGAGTTTCTCCAGCCCGACGCCAAGCGACTCCAGCTTAAGCTCGGCTACCCTCCGATCGATCTCAGCTGGCACGTCGTGGACCTTTGGTTCTAGTTCCTTGCCGTGCTCCGCGAGGTACTCCACGCTTAGGGCCTGCAACGCGAAGCTCATGTCCATGATCTCCATCGGGTGCCCGAGCGAACGTTCGCCAGCCAAGTTCACGAGCCTCCCCTCCGCCAGCAGATGCAGCCGCCGACCGTTTTTAAGCTGGAACTCCTCCACGTCATCCAAGACCTTCCGACGCTTGACCGATAACGAGGCAAGCCCCTTGAGGTCGATCTCGACGTTGAAGTGTCCCGCGTTGCACAGGATCGCCCCATCGCGCATTCGCCGCATGTGCTCCTTCCGAATGACGCCGATGTTGCCGGTTGTGGTTATGAAGATATCACCGATGCGCGCAGCCTCCGCCATTCGTGCAACCCTGAAGCCGTCCATCGTCGCCTCGAGCGCCTTTATCGGATCGGTCTCTACAACGGTCACGATCGCGCCGAGCCCCTTCGCGCGCGAGGCTATGCCGCGTCCCACGAAACCGTAACCAACCACCACAATTTGTTTGCCGGCGATCAGCGTGTTCGTGGTCGCCATGATCCCCTGAAGGGTCGACTCGGCTGTTCCAAAGCGATTATCGAACAGACGCTTTGCGGGCGAGTCGTTCACCGCGATTACCGGGAACTTCAAGGC
>JAUWYN010000076.1 GCA_030615805.1 Hadesarchaea archaeon
AAAGTGATTGAGGAGATAAAACGGACGTATGATCTCGCAACCGTAAAGGATGTTCCGATTTTTAGGGCGTACAGGGACTTCTTTTGGCGCATCGGCACCGACCCCACAAAAAACAGGCCCGCAGCTGAGGCGCTCATTCGAAGAGTTCTTGCTGGAAAGCCTCTGCCGACGATAAACACGCTCGTCGACGCCTACAACTTGGCCTCGATCAAATCATGCATCGCGATGGGGGCGTTCGACATGGGCAAGTTGAGCGGAGACCTCGTGCTGCGTTTCGCGCAGAAGGGGGAGAAATTTCTGGGTATCGGCATGGGCGAGCCGATCGAGCTAAAGGGCAACGAGCTCGTGGTCTCGGATGCTGAAAAGCTCATCGCAATTTATCCCTACCGCGACGCCGACGAGACGAAGGTCACCCTAGCAACAAAAAACGTCTTGCTGCTCATTTGCGGAGCCCCTGGAATTGAGGAGAAAATTTTGGAGGATACAGCGCAAACCGCAATCGAGCACGTGACTAGGTTTTGTGGAGGTGAGGGAAGAATTGTCGCCTGAACTCATGCCTAGGGCTAAAGCGATCCTTTTCGATTTGGATGAGACGCTCATCGATGCTCAAGCCGGATTGAAAGCCACACACCATGCGGTTGCGAGGAGGCTGTGCCAATACCTCGCGCGAAGCGGCGCCAAAGTAAGCGAGGAGAGCATCCGCGCGAAACTCAGAGCGCTCGATGATCGAATGAACGTTACAACGAAATACAATCGTGACGCCTGGTGGCCAGTGCTGCTCGGGGAAATTGATGCGGAACCAAAAATTTCACGCTCGTTGGTCAAAGAGCTAACGCGTTTGTATTGGGCCACGTATGCTGGAGCGAGCGAGCCTTACCCGGATGCTGAGCCCACGCTTGTTTATCTCAAGGGCAAGGGCTACAAGCTCGGCCTGGTCACCGACACCGATGGAAGTAAGGGCTGGAAAAAGAGGAGGATAAAGCGCTTCCGGTTTACTGGGTTCTTCGATACGATCGTCATCGGCGGCGAGGATACTCCGCACACCAAGCCGGACCAAGAGTCATTCTTGCTCGCTGCGTCAAATCTAGGTCTGCGAGCGAGCGAATGTGTTTTTGTGGGTGATAAACCATTCACCGATATCAAAGGGGCAAAAGCGGCGGGCATGCGAACGATTTTGCTGAAGCGGAGGGATTGGGGCATCGGCGAGCGAGCGGATTTAACCATCAGTTCTTTAGCCGAACTTCCCCGTGTGCTCGGCGACACTGAATAGAAAATTTTATAACAAAAACCTGCCATCTTGAACTATGCGACGAAAAATTCTGAAGTATCCGACGGAGCCTCTCGAGGTATGGCCCGAGCGCAGCGTCAGCGAGCTTGCTGAGGGAATGCTCTGGACTGGTTTTCAGGGGCGGAAGCTCGCTGAAGCCATCGAGGTATGGGCGCGGATGCTTCGGAAACGTAACATCGTGATATGGCTTGGCTTGGCTGGGGCCTTGGTTCCCGCGGGCATGCGAAGGGTAATCTCGTACTTGATAAAACGACGGATGATTGATGTTTTGGTGAGCACGGGGGCGAACCTCTATCACGATGCATACGAGGCAAAGGGAAAGAAGCACTACATTGGTACTCACATGACCGACGACGTGAAGTTGAGAAAACACAAGGTGGACAGGATTTATGATGTCTTCGCGGATGAAGCGGGATTTTACAAGTTCGATAACTGGATAGAGAAAGGCTTTTCCTATGGCTTGAAGGACAACTATCCTTACTCTTCCCGTGAAATCACGTTTTTGCTTGGAAAAACCTTGAGTAAAGTCGGTAGGGAAAAAGACTCGATCCTGGTGAGCGCCTATCGGAAGGGGGTTCCGATTTTTTGCCCAGCCTTGAATGATAGTGCTCTCGGTTTTTCGATAATGTTCGCCAATCGAAAAGGCCGCAGGGTGAAGGTGGGAAAGACCATTCGGTATATTCGCAAGCGGATACTGATCGATGCGCTCAAGGATGTGGAGGAGAGCTCTCGAATTACTGAAAGGGCAAAACGGACTGGCGTGGTTTATCTCGGGGGCGGTGTACCCAAGAATTTCATCCAGCAGACCGCGGTCATAGCCAGCTACCAGACGCGCCACGACCGGAGCCACAACTACGCCGTTCAGATAACGACGGACTCCCCCCACTGGGGCGGGCTCTCGGGCGGCACCTTCGAGGAGGCGCAATCGTGGGGAAAGATCCACCGACGCGCGGGCAAGGTGACGTGTTTTGCCGACGCGACGATCGCTTTGCCAATCATCGTGCATGCGCTGAGCGAGAAGTTCAAGCGACTTCGACGTGAAGTGCCGATTTTCGAGTGGGGCAAAAATGGTGAGCTGAAGCTGAGTTACGAAACGATGCGGCTTTAGAATTTTTGGTGTGGTATTAGAGGTTTGAACCCCTCGGCCTTATTTTCCGCAATTATTGTGCAGACAGGGTAATTTTTGTGCAAAGCCAGATTGAGCTAAACCTTTATATTGTCTCAAAATGATTTTCCAAGGGTAGAAGAAAAAAAGAAAAAGAATAAAGAACTTCTTTGGAGGGTGACAGTTACGGGTCCTGAAACCCAGATGGAAAGTTTAGAACGAAGCGTGCGAATGCGCAGTGAAACTGATAAAAGGCTGTCACCATTATGGGCGTTCATTCCGCTCATATTTTTCGCCATGATACCAAGTGTCATGGTTGCAGGGCTTTTGTGGGGATGGGGATTTGAAGGGGGATGGAGATGGAGCGGGGGATGGCCCATCTTCATCGCGGCTATGGTTTTGATGGGTATTATGGGTGCCCTCTTGCTACTCGTTCTAATTTACATGCTCATCAAGCGCAGGAATGAGCACTTCAAGCGCCATCAACTGCTTGAGGAGGATATAGTTAGAGTGCTCAAGTCATCGGCTGGGAAAAAAAGAGCCAAAATTGAAGATAAGCTAGCTTCCATTGAGCTAAGCTCCAGGGAGGCAAAACTAAATGAGAAGGAGCAACCGGCCTTCTTGTGGGCTATTTTATGCTTTTTCATATCCATCGTTAG
>JAUWYN010000067.1 GCA_030615805.1 Hadesarchaea archaeon
CTAACGATGGATATGAAAAAGCATAAAATAGCCCACAAGAAGGCCGGTTGCTCCTTCTCATTTAGTTTTGCCTCCCTGGAGCTTAGCTCAATGGAAGCTAGCTTATCTTCAATTTTGGCTCTTTTTTTCCCAGCCGATGACGTGAGCACTCTAACTATATCCTCCTCAAGCAGTTGATGGCGCTTGAAGTGCTCATTCCTGCGCTTGATGAGCATGTAAATTAGAACGAGTAGCAAGAGGGCACCCATAATACCCATCAAAACCATAGCCGCGGTGAAGATGGGCCATCCCCCGCTCCATCTCCATCCCCCTTCAAATCCCCATCCCCACAAAAGCCCTGCAACCATGACACTTGGTATCATGGCGAAAAATATGAGCGGAATGAACGCCCATAATGGTGAGAGCCTTTTATCAGTTTCACTGCGCATTCGCACGCTTCGTTCTAAACTTTCCATCTGGGCTTCAAGAGCCATAACTTTCACCCGATTTTACACTGCTCTAATTAACATGTTTTAGTCGTGGTAGGTTTTAAATGTAGTTTACCTATCCCTGCGGTGCAGGTATTCTAAAAATTGGCTGATTTTAAAAGGAGATTTTCCGGGAAGGCTCTGGAGGGCACAAATCCAGGTTCAAACCTCTAATACCGCACCAAAAATTCTAAAGCCGCATCGTTTCGTAACTCAGCTTCAGCTCACCATTTTTGCCCCACTCGAAAATCGGCACATCACGTCGAAGCCGCTTGAACTTCTCGCTCAGCGCATGCACGATGATCGGCAAAGCGATCGTCGCGTCGGCAAAACACATCACCTTGCTCGCGCGCCGGTGGATCTTCCCCCACGACTGCGCCTCCTCGAAGGTGCCGCCCGAGAGCCCGCCCCAGTGGGGGGAGTCCGTCGTTATCTGAACGGCGTAGTTGTGGCTCCGGTCGTGGCGCGTCTGGTAGCTGGCGATGACCGCGGTCTGCTGGATGAAATTCTTGGGTACACTGCCCCCGAGATAAACCACGCCGGTCCGTTTTGCTTTCTCAGTAATTCGAGAGCTCTCCTCCACATCCTTGAGCGCATCGATCAGTATCCGCTTGCGAATATAGCGAATGGTCTTTCCAACCTTCACCCTACGGCCTTTTCGATTGGCGAACATTATCGAAAAACCGAGAGCACTATCATTCAAGGCTGGGCAAAAAATCGGAACTCCCTTCCGATAGGCGCTCACCAGGATCGAGTCTTTTTCCTTTCCGACTTTACTCAAGGTTTTTCCAAGCAAAAACGTAATCTCACGGGAAGAGTAAGGATAGTTGTCCTTTAAGCTATAGGAAAAGCCTTTCTCTATCCAGTTATCGAACTTGTAAAATCCCGCTTCATCCGCGAAGACGTCGTAAATTCTATCCACCTTGCATTTTCTCAACCTTACGTCGTCGGTTAAGTGAGTGCCAACGTAGTGCTTCTTTCCCTTTGCCTCGTATGCATCGTGATAGAGGTTTGCTCCCGTGCTCACCAAAACATCGATCATCCGGCGTTTTATCAAGTACGAGATCACCCTTCGCATGCCCGCGGGAACCAAGGCCCCAGCCAAGCCAAGCCATATCACGATGTTACGTTTCCGAAGCATCCGCGCCCATACCTCGATGGCTTCCGCAAGCTTTCTCCCCTGAAATCCTGTCCAGAGCATCCCCTCCGCAAGCTCACTGACGCTGCGCTCGGGCCAAACCTCGAGAGGCTCCGTCGGATACTTCAGAATTTTTCGTCGCATAGTTCAAGATGGCAGGTTTTTGTTATAAAATTTTCTATTCAGTGTCGCAGAGCACACGGGGAAGTTCGGCCAAAGAATTGATGGTAAAATCCGCTCGCTCGCCGATGCTCCAGTCCCTCCGCTTCAGCAAAATCGTTCGCATGCCCGCCGCCTTTGCCCCCTCGATATCGGTGAATGGCTTATCACCCACAAAAACACATTCGCTCGCTCGCAGACCTAGCTTTGACGCAGCGAGCAAGAATGGCTCTGGGTCCGGCTTGGTGTGCGGGGTATCTTCGCCGCCGATGATGATCGTATCGAAGAACCCAGTAAACCGAAAGCGCTTTATCCTCCTCTTTTTCCAGCCCTTCTTACCATCGGTGTCGGTGACCAGGCCGAGCTTGTAACCCTTGTCCTTGAGATAAACAAGCGTGGGCTCGGCATTTGGGTAAGGCTTGCTCGCTCCAGCATACGTGGCCCAATACAGATGCGTTAGCTCCTTGACCAACAGGCGTGAAATTTTTTGTCCCGCATCAATTTCCCCGAGCAGCACGGGCCACCAGGCGTCACGATTGTACTCCGTTGCAACGTTCATTCGATCATCAAGCGCTCTGAGTTTCGCGCGGATGCTCTCCTCGCTTACTTTGGCGCCGCATTTCACGAGATAATGGCGCAACCTCTTCGCTACCGCATTGTGTGTGGCTTTCAATCCTGCTTGACCGTCGATGAGCGTCTCATCCAAATCGAAAAGGACCGCTTTAGCCTCAGGCATCGGTTCAGGCGACAATTCTTCCCTCACCTCCACAAAACCTAGTCACGTAGTCAATTGCAGTTTGCGCTGCGTCCTCCAAAATTTTCTCCTCAATTCCGGGGGCTCCGCAAATGAGCAGCAAGACGTTTTTTGTTGCTAGGGTAACCTTCGTCTCGTCGGCGTCGCGGTAGGGATAAATTGCGATGAGCTTCTCAGCATCCGAGACCACGAGCTCGTTGCCCTTTAGCTCGATTGGCTCGCCCATACCGATACCAAGAAATTTCTCCCCCTTCTGTGCGAAACGTAGCACGAGGTCTCCGCTCAACTTCCCCATGTCGAACGCCCCCATCGCGATGCATGATTTGATCGAGGCCAAGTTGTAGGCGTCGACGAACGTGTTTATCGTCGGCAGCGGCTTTCCAGCAAGAACCCTTCGAATGAGCGCCTCAGCTGCGGGCCTGTTTTTTGTGGGGTCGGTACCGATGCGCCAAAAGAAGTCCCTGTACGCCCTAAAAATCGGAACATCCTTTACGGTTGCGAGATCATACGTCCGTTTTATCTCCTCAATCACTTTCTCTTTAAATTGCTGTAGCTCCACTTTTTCTCTTTCGACCCCTACTCCATTAACATGCACAACCAAAACACGCAGCCCCGGAAAGCGCTCCCCAAAATCCGCGCTGATTTTCAGAACCATCTAGATCACATCTCCCCAGGAATTATCAATCGATTTATGATTTTCAACCAAATTATACTTAGACATCCTATTTGTAGTGGTGAGACGTGTGGGTTTGGGATGTACTGAATTCGCGGTCCCCGGAGATACGCTAGAAGATAAATTAGGAATATTGGAATCGCATGAGATGTGGTTGGAATTAGTAAATGATGGCATTGATGAAAAGCGATTAAAGAAAATTTTAGAGACATTGTCGAATTTTAATACATCGATCGAGTCTGTCCAATCATATCTACAGCATGACTTGCGGATGTTAAGCGCGAAAGAAAGAGATCGAAAAGCGGCCTTGCGTCACATGGAAGAAACGATAAAAATAGCCTCTGCGGTTGGGGCACGAAACGTTGTGGCAGTTGCTACATATGGAAAACCGACGGTCAAAAATCCAAGGGAGAAATGCATCGAAATATTCAGACATTTCGGCAAACTCGGTGCAGAATTTGATGTCGTGATATCAATCGAGCCATTAGGCAGGGATAGAACTACATTTCTTCCAAGTGTGTCGGAGGTTTGTAGCTTGGTTCATGACGTGGGTTCAGATCATGTGCGCCTGATGGCGGATACGATGCACATCCATGCAAATGGGGAAAATGTGGCGGAGGCGATTAGAAAA
>JAUWYN010000017.1 GCA_030615805.1 Hadesarchaea archaeon
CCACAAGCTCAGCATGCCCGAGATTCCCGAGATATAGTGCAGACCTTTCAGCTTTCAAGAGCTTCTGTTATGTCGATTTGCAGTTGAAGGGACCAACAACTGAACAACATGTTTCCCACATTCAGCGATTTCTAAGCCACATAGACAAGGAGCCTCAAGATGTAACCTACGAGGATATACAGGGCTTCTTATCCGAGCTTCAGACCAATCCAGAGAAAATATTAACAAGGGAAGTTGGGACCATTGCTCCGAGAACCTACGCAAACTGGGTCAAGAGTTTTAGACGGTTTTTCCGAGATTTCTTACACAGGGGGGAATTGGTTGAGAGTTTCAAGTTCCCCACAGTGGACTTCCAGTTCAATCCCATACCGACCAAAGAGGAGTTACAACGAGCTTATTCGGTGTTAAAGCAGAGGGTGGAAAGAGCAGTATTCTTGATGTATGCTACGACATCTCTTAGACGTAATACCCTGCTAAATCTCAAAGTAGCTGACGTGAATCCCACAACCAGATGTGTTATGCCTGATAACAACGGCTCCAGAACCAAAAAGGTCAACTACACATTTTACAACGATGAAACCCAGAAGGTTCTCGATGAGTATCTAGCTACTAGGGGGACCTTAAGCCCTGAATCTAAACTCTTCGACTATTCGGGGGACAAACTACAAGCGATGTTCGTCAAAATCAAGAGGAAGACGCAGTTACACCTGAGCCCAAAACGGTTACGACAATGGTTCTGCAGTGAGATGGCTTCTAAAGGGATATCCGACTCCTACATCGACTTCTTTGCTGGTAGGACACCCAAATCAGTGTTGGCAAGGCACTACCTCGACTATAGCCCTCAGAAACTGAAGCAGATTTACGACCAAGCAAACCTTCGGGTGCTGGAATAACGCCATCTAGCACCCATTTTTCCCTTTTTCGAAGGTCTAGAGAATGTAATATTAGCCAATATTTCTCAAATATGGGTTTTTATGTTTCTGAGACTATAATACTAGTGAACGTGTTCGAGGGGAAGAGGGTGTTTGTTAAACACTCTTTTTCGTTAAACCTCTTCCTCTCCTCATGCCCCAATGGGGTTGGGGGGGTGAAGGAAGGCGTGAGGAAATGGTAAATAACGATAATTTGGCAAAAGGGCTCGAAGGCGAAAGGATAACATCTGATGCTCTAAGTAGATTAGGTGTATCCCATTCGTCTCATTCACTGTCAAGCATCGAGGCATACTCTAAAACACAGCAAGGGGTAGGCCCTGACCTGTGGTCCAATGAGTTCGAGATGGAAGTCAAGCACTTCTTCACATCAAGACTTACAGCTCAGTCTCACTTTGATGCATTGGTTAAGACTCGGTGGTTAGCTGCTGTTTTACACCTTTTGGTCCAGATAGGTGGATTCACCAAGAAGGAGTTTTACAACATCTGTAACCGAGAAAATGTTACCTTCATCTATGTCGAAGAGGCCAAATATCTGTTATCTAAGCTAAGGTACTACCTTACGAAGCTAGGCATCATAAAAGAAGAGCCTATCCCACGCAGTACTGGTGGTGGTAGGGATTATATTACTCATTCAGGAACCATCCTCTCACCTCCCAGTATCCCCCCCTCATCAGCTCCCAACGTACCCATAGTTGCCCCAGTTACCACAGAAGGGCTTGTTTTTTGTAAGCCTCCCCCTGTAATTCAGCTTAATCAGCCCTCTCATCCTGCTTCCCAAAGTTTGAACTCTATCGGAGCTGATTAAAATGTGCAGAGTCTGTGATAGCCCTAACCTTCGATACTATAGAAATCGACATACATGGAAAAAGAAGAGAATGAAAGATGGACGTATATATCGAAGCCTGTGGGCGATGTCTAGAAAGTACGATGAATACATCACAGCCAAAGAGTTTAGAACACACTTCGAACAGCATGAGTCGTAAGATGATGTTAAGACAAAGCCGTAATGACCAAAAACACCGTAGTTAACCAAAGAAGCCAGAGATAGCCTACGATGAATAAGATATGTATGTGCCTAACGACTGAGAATCGTATGAGATATAACCTCTCTCCAAGTACGTTGTAAAGAGAGAGACAGTATCAGAGACAGCCGAGACTAGCCATCTTTGTTGGATAAAAAGGATTATCCAGAGAGTATCAACCCTTAATCTGTGAAATTGTAAAATGTATTCGTAAAACCCTAGAAGTGATGTCATCTCAGAGTCGTTAAGTTCTACGGATGTCTAGCCTATCAAACAACGAGCCGATATATGTTGGATTTTTATTGATGACATAAAGACATAATTAGAGGGTGTTGTGGTGGGTAAAAAAACAGATGCCCTGCTCATTATCGCATGTCTTGTTGGTGGTATTTTCTCACTAATAAGCGGTCTTAATTATCTTCATAGTGGAGACAAAGAGAATGGTCTTGCGTATCTTGGAATAGGTTTAGCTTTTCTTTTGGCGGATTATATGACAGTTCGCTCAGTCGTAACAGATGACAAACTTGATAAAATCTTGAGACAACTTGAAGAACTCAAGTCGGAAAAGAGAAAGCATAAAAATAAAAACAGCGGAGAAGGGACACCATTGAAGCAGTCACTTGGCGCCCGACTAAAACACAAGATAGCTAATTTATTTAGAAGACGACCTAAGTGGAAACCAAAGCAAAAGTTGGACATAAAAGATTCCCCATATTTAGTGGCAGAATATCATGTTTCAAAAGATGCATCTTATATTATGCTTTCTTTGGTCATATCATTGGGTGCAATTGTTGTTGCAAGTTTTGTGGCGTTTATGGTATATGGACCAACTTGGTTAAAGGATATTAGCGTTTTCGGCATAATTGGGATTATACTCTTTCTATCCGCTTTTGACTACTTCAGGAGCAAGGCATCAAAAATAGCAAAAGTGCTTGAAATTGAAGAACGTTTGAAAAAGTATGGAATAGAGACGGAAGAATAATATGGATTAAACCTATACCGTAAGTGGAGCATAAGCCGTATTGATGAAGGAAGATGAGAAAAGACACCAAGAAGTTAGTAGATAGGATTAAGGCGTTAGAGATAGGCAAGAGCATTAAAGTAAAGGGCAAGTCTCAGAACGCAGTAGTATTGAACGTCGAGGCTTATCAGCTAGGCAACAAGTACGCAACCAAAGAGGCAGTGATACCAAGCACAAGCCAGTTCAGTGTCAAAGATATGAAAGACCATGTGCGAGTAACCAGAAAAGAAGATAAGCTAGAGTTTACTGAGAAGCCAGAATGCGTATTACCCACTGAGGCTCAAGCCAAGGGATGATGCAGATGGAGAAAGCGAGGCTAGAGGAGGCTAGAAAGGCTACCAAAGCGGTGAAGCAGTTGGCGGTGGTTAGTATCGTGGTAGGAGTTTTCTTCATTGTGATTTGTGCTTTCGTCTGGGGCACAGTAATGACCATGGAAGCGACTTTACCGATGGGGGGAGAAGTTGCAGCATTAGTAGAAATGGCGAAACTTGTAGCGCTTTTACCGGGACTCTTTGGGTTCATCTTTCTCTTGAATGGCGGAGTCATATGGTATCATGTCGCCAAGATTGAAGGAACCCTGAGGGAGTTATAGAGGATGTTTATCTGGAAAGGGAAAAATGAAGGCAATTAGACCAAGTGGAACTGGATTTGGATACTGCATCAATTGCTATGTTGGTTGTGCTCATGGCTGTAAGTACTGTTATGCTAGAACCGCTTCCCCTCCGAGAAAGAAATACCAGGACTGGATTAACCCTAAGCCTAGACATAAAATTGTTGAATGGCTCAAAGAAGATGTATCAAACCCAAGAAATGCCCCTGAAATAAGTAAGATTAGAGACATCTTTGTTGGTTCAGTTTGTGATGCTTATCAACCTCTAGAGCTTCAACATGGCATTACAAGAGAAGTCGTTAAAATTTTAATATAAAACAACATTCCCTTTACTGTTTTAACCAAGAATGCCAATGTCTTGAGAGACATCGATTTGTTCAAGAGCTATGAGAAATGCAGAGTTGGCTTCTCCATAATGACCTTAGATGAGGGATATAAACAAACACTAGAACCCTATTCATCCTCAATTGAAGAAAGATGTAAAGCTTTAGAGACATTGAAAAAGGAAGGAATCTCAACTTACTGTTCAATAGAACCTATCATGCCTGAGAAGGAAAGTAATCCATTTGAAATCATAAAGAGGCTTAGTCCCTTTGTGGATTTATTTGAATTAGGGAAGTGGTCTCCTTACATCAAGAAAGGAGTATCTGAGAATTACAGCGAGGATTATTACATCAATCTCTTTAAACAATTGATTCCCTTTTGCCAAGATATGAAAGTTCACTATTGCATAGCAAGTCATTCGGAAGAACTTCTCAAAGAACATGGAATAAGGTTCATTTCACACCAGCTTGTAACAGATAGACCATATCCTATAGAATCTTCCTAAAGCTCCAAGTTTCCATAGTAAAAAATCTCCATTGTAGTCCGTATAAACCTTTGATTTACTCAAAGAGGTGTTAAAATGGGCAAAAAAAATGATTGACTCGGTTACAATATAAGAACAATATCTTTTAATCAGGATGTCTGCATAGTGTAAACAGAGATAAGGTGATTATTTGACATGCGAAATTTCAGTTGAACCAATAATCAAAACAAGAGCAAAACCCCTCTTGAGGTTTTTTAAAACCAAAAAATTTTTCGTCGGAGAAGACTATGAGGTCACATTACAAATAAGGAATACTGGTAGTACAAATTTTCCGGGTGGCAAAGGACAGTTTATAATAAAATTCTCCACTGACCAAGGTTGGGTTATCCCACTTGACAATAATGCAGAACTCAAAGAACTCAAAGCAGGTGATGAGAGAAAATTTGGCCCATATACTCCTGGCGCGATGGCAGAAGGTTGTGTTATGTGCACTGGCAGTATAATAGCCAATGATGGAACTCCCGTAAAATTATTTGATAAAAATGGAAATGAGCGGTCTCCAGGGACAGGCTCGTTTGAAGAGTTTTTTGTAGAAAAGCGTGCGGATATTCATGCCAAAATCGGCATATATGTCAGTTTAGCGATTGGCACACTCGCGTTTTTCATTTCAATACTGAAATAATGACTTGGGGTAGGCCGGGCTTGCTAACAAGTTCCGTCTGCTCCTAAAGTCGGGGGTGGAACGGGACTTTATTAGCAAAGCCCCTAAAAGTTACCACTTTTTAAGGAAATAGGCTGGGCCACTTCATAATATCGATGTAATACCTATTGTAGCCCCGTCTCTCTTAGTAATAACAACCACTCTCGAAGGTGTTGTACTAGCCGTATAGACAGTCAACCGTAGAGCAGTGCTGCCTGCCTATGCCTTCTTAGTCGGATACCGTTCGACTAAGGCTTTCTCGTGATTAAGGACCATCTTCACTTGCCAGCCTTTGTCTATGTATTTTTGTATGTCATCTACGGTAACGACCTTCTGCTCTGGCTTTGACTGTTCGCCTAGAATCTTTGTAAACTCAGCAAACTGGTCTGGAGTGCCTTCGTTGATATCGTTTAAGCCAGCTGCTCGTAATGCCTCTGCTATCTTCTCGTTTGTTATGTTCGGATTGGCTGCTTTTATCGAGTCAATTACTGCTTGTCGTCTCATCTGCTCCATGCCAGTAGCCCTAAAGAACGTTAGATTTACTTCTGCAAGTCGTTTAAACTCTTTACCCGCTCTGTCCGGGTCTTGGCGTAGATAGCTCTTATCGAGGTAGCCTGTATGCCCCATGATTGAATGTGTCAAACTGTCGTCAAGTCCGCAATTGCTTCTAAAGAATTTCCTAGTCGAATGTATGTGTATCAAATATCTGCCACTGTCGCTATCTCTATCAGTTATCCTTGCCTTTTGACAGGCTAGTACCAATGTCTCTCTGGCTGCATCTGCCGTCATAGGAAATACTTTATCGGTGTCGTCGTAGGCTAATCTACCGCCACGTTGTTTCTTGCCTTTACGCCATCCCAAGTAGTTCAATAGAGCTTCTTTAGCTTCCTGAGTAAGAAAGACTATTCTGTCGCTGCCTTTGCCTTTGGTGTAACTAGGCCGTATGTGAACCTTTGGCGGGTCAGCATCTAACTCTAGGTCTGATAGCTTAATCTGCAATGTTTCGCCTATTCTAGCCCCAGTCGATAGCAGAGTCATGAACAATGCCCTGCCTTGAGTATTCATCTCCAGCAATATCTTATGCCACTCGTCTTTCGTCCCTGACCTATCGGCTGTCACAGGTCTGGCTGAGTCTAGCTTACGTCGCCTAAACTTAGACCATTCAGCCTTTGGTATTTCTAAGCCGTAATCTTCGCCAAATGTTTTCAATGTGCTTAGCCTGAGGCTTACTGTCTTCGGAGAGGCATCAGCTAGTTTAGTCGACCAATAGCCTTTCAAATCTTTAAAGAAATCCAATGGCTTAACGGCTTTGATGTAGATGCCCAAGTCTTTACCAAGGTATTTCTCGAAGTTGGTAAGTGCTACTCCATAGGCATATCTGGTCGATTGGCTGGTGAAGTTCCTTAGCCATTCTTCCTTGATGTTCATTCTTTTCCATCCTTTTTGGTTCTATACGTATGTTATGGTACATCGTATATATAATTATACCGATAAACAACACCTCTTAACTTTGATTATAACTTTTGTGCCCCCACCTGCTCGGCCTCGCCCAACAGGATGAGCCCTAGGGCCGCGTCGTCCTTGTTCGGCGCCTCCATGGTGAAGAACAACGCGAGATATCGTGTGGCACGCAGGGATTTTTCGAACTCTTCGGGTGACTCCTGCGCCTTTTCTAAGTTGGCGTACCCCTGCTGGAGCAACTCGGCGTTTGGAAGTCCATCGATCTGCACAGCCACTTTTTCTCCTGAGGTACATTTCCCGCACTTCCCTGAGGCGCAGCTGAGCGTTGGCTGCCCGCAGACCTCACACACCGCGGCCCCCCATATGAGGCGGGAAACCGAGTTGGCTATGCGCAGGATTTCATCGCGATTGAGCGCTCGCTGAATCTTGAGCTTCCCGTTTTTGAAAATGCTTATTTCCCGACCCTTCCACTTGAGCTTCGCCACACCCAAGTTTGGGCTACACCTTAGTTCCGCGAAGCGCCTGCGATGGATCTCCAGCAGCGAGCAGAGCGTCGGAGGGTCGATGAACTGGGCGTCGGGTTCCTTGACGAGCTCGATGTCGGCCATCAGCTTTCCTCGCTCTGATGCGCAAGGCTGGACATACAGCACGGTTTCCTTCCTCACCTTGAGCAGGTCCCGGACCTCAATGCCTTTCGAGAGCAAACATTCGTCTTTAAACCTCGGGACCAAGATCTGGATCCCTTTGCTCACCTTCATGACCCCTTAGAGCTGGTTTGGTCCCCGCCAGATTTCCCTTGCTTGTACTCCTGAATGGCCTTCTTCAATGTTTTGTAAGCTAAAACGGCGCAGTGCATTTTCAAACCGGGAAGTCCACCTAGGCCATCTGCAATCTCCTTGATGCTGATTTTCCCGGCATCATCCACGGTTTTACCCTTGATCATCTCGGTCGTCATCGAACCGGTGGCGATGTTTGCGGCGCAGCCGAATGAGAGGAATTTTGCGTCGGTGATTTTGTCGCCCTCAATTTTCAAATACATCTTGAACATGTCGCCACACTGGGGATCACCCTCCACTGTCGTGACTGTGGGGTTCTCCATCTCACCAATGTTTTTCGGATTTCTGAATAGCTCGATTACCTTTTGGGTGTACTTAAGCAGGCTCCTCTCGGTAAACTCAACTGGCATCGCGCCACCTCACAGTTCCTCCGGCTTCACTGGGCTTATCTTTCGCAGGTTCTCGATGACCCGCGGCACCACTTCGAGCACGTAATCGATCTCCTCGGTCGTGTTGTAGCGGCTAAGGGTGAACCTCATGGCCCCGTGCGCGACTTCCGGCTTGACACCAATCGCGGTTAGGACGTGGCTTGGCTCGAGTTTTCGCGTCGAGCACGCGGAGCCGGTGGCCACCGAGATCCCGTTTAGGTCGAGGTGGAGCAGCACAGACTCGCCCTCAACCCCCTTGAACGAGTAATTTACATTTGCTGGGCTCCGTTTATCGCCTCGGGGGCCGTGGAGCAGGATGTGGGGCACCCGCTCCTCGATGCCCGCCATGAGTTTGTCGCGCAGCTTTCGCATGTTCCAAACATGTTTTTCGAAACCATTGAAAGCGAACTCGGCCGCCCTTCCGAAGCCCACGATTCCCGGGACGTTCTCGGTGCCGGGCTTGAGCGTGAACAACGAGATGTAGCCGTGGGAAATCGGCTCGATGGGAGTATTCTCTCTGAGGTAGAGGGCGCCGACACCTTTGGGGCCGTGGATCTTGTGCGCGCTCAGGCTCATGAGGTCGATCCCCATACGCTCCACATCGATGGGCACGCGGGCGTAGGCAGCGGCCGCGTTGACGTGGAAGTAAATCCTGTTTTTTTGTTCGCGAAGCAACTTTCCTATCTGCTCGATGGGTTCGATGGTGCCGATCTCATCGCTGACGTGCGCGATGCTCACGAGGATGGTTCGTTCGGTGATAGTTTTCTCAAGCTCCTTCAGGCCGACAAAGCCCTGGGAGTCGACGGGCAGGTAATCGACCCTGAATCCCTCCTTCTCTAACTCCTCGCACACCCGCAACACCGATGGGTTCTCTATCTTGGTCGTGATTACGTGGTCGCCGCGCTTTCGGTTAGCGTAGGCCACTCCCCGAATCGCGAGGTCGTTGGCCTCGGTGGCGCTCGAGGTGAAAGTGATCTCGCCCGACTTGGCGTTGACCGTGCGCGCTATCATCGCCTGCGATCGCTCCACGGCGTCAGCTGCCTCCTGCCCGAGCGAGTACACGAAAATCGGGTGGCCGAATCGCTCGGTGAAATATGGCAGCATGGCATCCAGCACTTCCCTCGCAACCGGCGTCGTGGTGCCGTTATCGAGGTATACCTTCACGCTAACCCCACCTAAAAATATAACAGTGTTATGTTTTTAAATGCTTGGGCGCCTAAAAGTTTCTCACCAAGGCGCTTGTTTATTAATTCCCGAGGCTTAGGGTGGAACGATGAACCAGCTCACTTTCAGGTTAGCGCTGCCCGGTCTGATAATTATAGGCCTAATCCATCTTTCCTCCTTTGCGGTCGCCAGCGCGGACGCAGATGCCTCCGGAGGTCCAATGCTTGAAGGGGCTTCGGTATCTCCTGAAAATGGGCCGTGGGGTTCAATGCATTTTACCTTTGTAGTCACCTACACCGATGATAATGGATCTCTGCCTGCACCCGGATACCCAAAGCTTTACCTCGACGGAGCAGAAATGGTGATGGAGGAAAGCGATCAGGCGGATAATGACGTCACGGACGGCAAAGTTTACCACAAAAGCTGGGCACCAGGGAAAGAAAATATTGGCCTCTATAGCTTTTATTATTACATTGAAACGCTCTCCGGCGAAAACGCGCGTGATCCAGCAACTGGCACGCATGATGGACCTCTAGTGGAGAAATGGTCTGTGTCCTTGAGCTCTGAGGTTGATAATCCCGAGCCGGCTACCGGAGAAATTGTGACTTTCAGCGGGTATCTGGGGACGACCGAGGAAAACTTAGGGGCGAAGAACCTAATTCTCTACAAGCTCCTCTTGGATGATAAAATTAGTGAAAATTCGACCACTACGTACGAAAATGGGTATTTCATATTGCTGCTCGACGCTCCCAGCCCGGGGATATTCTTTTACAGAGTTCAGTTCCCCGGCGACAACTATTATGAGGTATCTGAATCCTCCCGCTTGTATGTGAACACCCTCGACAAGTCGCTAGTTTTTGGCGTCTACGCTGTTGTCCTCTTGGCCTTAGTTGGGGCGCTGATGTTTCTGTTCTCTCGGGGGATTGCTAGGGCGCATTATTTGAAGCCCGTCTTTCTAGGGTTCGTCGTGGGCTTTTTTCTCTTATACATGGGGGCCAGCTTCATCGGCGTTTTAGCAGCTGGTGGTATAGCAGGGTATTTGTTTGCCAGAGTGACCAGAAAGTGGACCACACACCTGCGCATCGGTTGTATGACTGGTTTTCTTTTCCTACTCGTTATCGGGCTTCTTTTTGCATATTCTTTTACCGACTTTCCTGAGGCGTTAGGCCTTTATTACTCGGTAACTCAGGCGGAGGTATTTGAAATCCTCTTTTTACAGACTATTTTCTTAGTGGTGGATTACGCTTTGTTGATCGGCATGGGCGCCGTGCTGGGTGGTACGTTGCGCAAACTCTTAAAGCCAGCCGAGCAGAGGCCCGCCACGGTGGAGGGGTCGGGCTACTATCGCAGCGAGATGGTAAATTTTCGTAGAAAAACTTGGGGTTGAGTTCATTGGCTCCAATGATGTCAGGGTTAGTTCGAAATTTCCCTTGCCATTAGGGCTAGCTTTTCTGCCCGCCCCAATTTTAATAAGCATGAATGTCAAACCCGCATATCGGCGAGCACTTGATAGGAATGATCCTCTGCGGCGGCTACGGTAAACGTTTCCGTCCATTAACAGATGTGATTCCAAAGGTATTGCTTGAGATCAAGGATGGCTATCCTATTTTGGACAAACAACTTTTTGCCTTCCGGAGCGTGGGATTTGACCGGGTACTTTTGCTTGCGGGCTACCTAAGTGAGAAAATCGAGGAAAGGTATGGTTCTGAGTACAAAGGACTTAAAATAGAGCACGTGGTGGAGGAAAAGCCGCTAGGGACGCTCAATGCAATCCGCATGGGCATGGAGAGGGTAAACGAGGACGCGATGGTAAGCAACGGCGATGTGGTGACGGACCTCAACCTGAAGCGCATGAAGGAGGAATTTGAGTCCTCAACCTATCCCGCGTCAATGTTTGTGGTGCGCATGCGAAGCCCGTACGGTATAGTGAAACTGGGCGATGGGTACATCAAGTCCTTCAAGGAAAAACCGTTGCTCAACTACTACATCAACGGAGGGTTTTACTGCATTTCAAAGGATGTTCTAGGCTTACTCGATGAGTTCAAGGTTGGCGACATAGAGGAAACGGCATTCCCTAGGCTCGCGGCAGTTAAACAGCTCGCTTATTACAGGGAGAGCGTCCCGTTCTGGGCTTCGATCGATAATCCGAAGGATTTGGAGAATGCGGGAAAGGAATACGAAAATCGTTCTGATAAACCTTGGGGATATGAGAAGATCCTAACCCTTACGAGGAGGCGCCTCGAGAAGGAACTTTACATTATGGCAGGGTATCGAACCTCACTCCATTATCACGAACGGAGAGATGAAATCCTGCACGTGTTGAGCGGCTCAGGGTACATCGGATTTAAGGACCGCAAGGTGAATTTCAAGAAGAGATCGAAAATTCGAGTGAAGCCAAATACCCCTCACAGTATCGTGGCTGATGAAAATACTTTAATTCATGAAATTTCTACGCCGCACACCGATGATGAAGTTAGGATAAAAGATTTCTACCTTGTAAGATGAACTCGTTGAGGGCTTCATCGGAGCCGCTTGATTATCTTCTCCAAGTATATTCAGCCTTGGCGCAACGAGACAATTTAATCTTCTGCGCAAACCCTTAAAGCCAGGAGAGCCAAAAATCAGCCCGGTAGCGGGGTAGGGCAAGTAGCCGGTTTAAACCCGACTGCCCCAAAGTCTGGAGTGCCCGCCGGTTGTGGAAAACCACAGGCGAAGCTCATAAGGGTTTGTCCCTGTGAGGTTGGCACTCTTGAGAGACCCGGAGGTCCCAGGTTCAAATCCTGGCCCCGCTACCACCTTTTATCGAAGCAAAAACTATTAATTCGGCGTAAATACCTCGAAATGGCTTGCGGGGAGAAGATATGGTAGACAAAATCCTGAAAAAGAAAAACCTTGGGGAATTCATCGAATACTTGGAAAAGGATTACGCGATCGTGGGGCCCAAAAGAAAGGCAGACGAACACGTTTTTGATTACATTGATGATCCCGCGGAGCTAGCGCTGGATTATACCACCACGATACTGCCGCCGAAAAAATTGTTCTTCCCGCCGAGGGAGCCTCTCTACAGATACGAAAAAGTGGACAGCGAGGTCATCCTTCATGATCTAAGCGAGAGATGGGACAAAAAACGAGTCCTCTTCGGCGTGCACCCATGTGACCTGAACGGGCTGCTCATTTTGGATAGGGTTTTCAATGACAAGTTTAAAGACCCACTCTACCTCCACCGAAGGAAAAATACCCTGATAATTTGCCTCATGTGCGAGAATCCGACCGAGCACTGTTTTTGCGACGCGATGGGGACGGGCCCCACGATAGAAGACGGTTATGATTTGCTAGTGACCGATATAGGCGACAGGTATTATTTTGAGCCTGGTAGCAGGGCTGGACGAGGAATCCTCAAGTGGGATCTCTTCAAAAATGCGACGAAGAAAGATGAGAAGGAAAAAGAAGCGAAGGTCCTCGAGATAAAGAACAAACTTCACAGTGATTTCAAGGTCGATGGGTTAGAGGGGAACATGAAAGGGAAGTTTTGGTCCAGGCTTTGGGATGCGCACACCAAAAAATGCGTGCTATGCGGGGCATGTAATTTTACCTGCCCAACCTGCTATTGCTTCGACGTGGTAGATGAAACTGATTTCACAGGGGAAAAGGGGGAAAGGGTGAGAATTTGGGACTCCTGCCACTTCGAGAACTTCGCTCTAGTCGCGGGGGGGCTCAACTTCAGGGGAGGAAGGATCCCGAGGATTAAACTGAGGCTTTATCACAAGTTCTGCTATTCGATCGAACAGCGCGGGGTTTATGATTGCGTTGGCTGCGGGCGGTGCATCCAGTTCTGCCCGGGGAGGATCGATCTCAGAGAGATTATAAAGGATGTGCAGAGGAGGTAAGATGAAGAATCAATACATCCCGAGATTAGCGGTCATAAAAGAGGTAAAGGATGAAACCTCAGACGTTAAGACATTCAAAATCTCGCTGAAGGACGGAAGGAGCCTAAGGTATTCACCAGGCCAATTCGTGGAGCTGACCGTGTTTGGCTACGGGGAGTTCCCTGCGTGCTTTTCATCCTCCCCCTTGTCTCAAAGGGACTACTTCGAGGTGACTGTTAGGAGGGTAGGGGATGCGACAAATGCCATACATGGGCTAAGTGCCGGTTCGATCATCGGAGTACGTGGACCATTTGGGAATGGATTCTCGTTGCGCATGCTAAAAAGGAAAGATGTTTTGATCGTCGGCGGCGGTGTCGGTTTAGCGCCGCTGAGGGGCCTGATCTACTACCTGCTGGAAAAGAGGGGGGATTACGGGGAGCTGAAACTTCTTTACGGCGCTAGGACGCCCGATGACATCGTCTTCAAGGACGAGATGGTGGATTGGGATATGGATGTCCTCCTGACCGTGGATAGGGCGGGCAAAGGATGGATCGGGAACATCGGCGTAGTTACGATACTGTTTAGGGACACGGAAATCAAGCCCGATAATACAGTTGCCGTGATCTGTGGCCCGCTCATCATGATCAGTGCCGTGTCGGCCGAGCTATTGAAAAGGGACTTCTCGGAGGATCAGATAATCGTTTCCCTAGAGAGGATGATGAAATGTGGCACCGGGATGTGCGGGCATTGCAACATCGGCGCGAAGTACGTGTGCAAGGATGGGCCAGTGTTCACTTATCGTGAAACGATGGAGTTCCTTGAGGCGGCATTTTAGGTGAGGAGATGAGACCGAAAATTGCGATTGTGGGATTTTCCTGTTGCGAGGGCTGCCAAATCCAATTTCTGAACCTCGGTGAGACATTGCTTAATATTTTGGGCGCAGCGGACATCGTCAATTTTCGATTCGCGAAGGGAGAGAATCAAGCGGGCCCCTTCGACATAGCATTTGTGGAGGGGAGCATAGTGGCGCCCGAGGAAGTTGAAGCGCTGAAGGAGGTAAGGGAAAAATCGAAACTGCTCATCGCGCTCGGCGTATGTGCTTGCTGCGGCGGGGTGCAATCGATAAAGAATTTTCTCCCCCACCTTGAGGTCAGACGGAGGGTATACGGGAATGCCAAGCTCGAGCATGAGGCAGCCGAGGAAGTTCACCCGATAGACGATTATGTAAAGGTGGATCACTACATCCCGGGGTGCCCGTTCGACAGGAAGGGGTTCTTGGACACGTTAAAGCTAGCGCTCATGGGCAAGAAACCTTCGCCCATCGACTACAACGTCTGCGCGGAGTGCAAGTTGAGGGAGAACGGTTGTCTGCTCGATAAAAAGATTTTCTGCATGGGCCCCGTGATAAGGGGGGGATGTAACGCCCTGTGCCCCACCCGGAACTATCCATGCGAGGGGTGCTGGGGACCATCCGCTGATGCGGAAGGGAGGATCGGGGCATTTCTGGAAATATTGAGGGCTCACAGCATCTCCAAGGAAGAGATAACCCTGAAGTTCAGGAAATATGCAGGGTCCATGAAACCGTTTAGGGGGATCGCAAGTGGTCATCAGGATAGAGAAGCTCACTAAAATAGAGGGCCACGGTAGCCTCGTCCTCAACATTAAAGATGGAAAGGTTGAGGAGCTGTATCTCGATGTGCTCGAGGGCTCAAGGTTTTTTGAATCTCTCTTGCTGGGCAGGAAGTACTCAGAGGCGGCTGAAGTCTCTTCGAGGATTTGCGGGATATGCGCGATTGCTCATTACCTGACCGCCTTAAAGGCGGTAGAACGCGCGTTAGACGTTACCCCTTCAGAACAGACCATCGAACTCAGAAAGTTGCTTTACTTCGCGGGAAATCTTCAGAGCCACGTAGCGCACATCTACTTCCTTGCGTTGCCGGACTACTTGGGCTATGAAAGTGCTTTCGCGATGGCAAAGGATCGACCCGAAGATGTGAAGAGGGCGCTGCGGATGAGGGAGTTAGCGAACGATTTGGTGGAAGCGGTTGGGGGTAGGTTGATACATCCATTTACGCCCGTGGTCGGCGGGTTCTCATCGCTGCCTACTCAACGAGAGCTGCGAGGGCTTTTGGAGCGCTTTAAAGATGCTAGGGTGGATGCTGTAGTTACCGTTGACATGTTTGCGTCCACAAAAATGCCGAAGTTCGAGAGGAAAACTGAATATCTGGCATTAACAAAGAGAGGAACATTTCCGATTTACGATGGAGAGAAGGTCAGTTCTACCGAGGGCCCATCTTTTTCCATAGCGGACTATCGGGAACAGATAAAAGAGTTCGTAGTGCCACATTCCACCGCAAAACATTCGGTTCGCCAGACTACTGGGAAAAGCTTTAGCGTGGGACCATTGGCGAGGTTGAATCTGAACCGAAGATATCTGTCAGACGATGCCAAGGAAACTATAGACCGAATTGGTGCAAAATTTCCAAGTTCAAATCCGTTTATGTATAACATAGCGCGCGCGATAGAGGTAATCCACTATATTGATGAAATTATTAGTATATTAGAAAAGCTTCTACGGCCCCGACTAAAGGAGAAGAAACGGGAAATAAAAGTAAGAGCTGGAGAAGGTATCGCCGCTACAGAGGCGCCGAGGGGAACATTGTACTATCACTTCAAGCTCGATAAGAGCGGAGAGATCAAATATGCCAACATAGTGACGCCCACTGTGCAAAACTTGGAGAACATGGAAGAGGACCTAAGAGCTCTCGTGCCTCAGCTCCTAACTCTACCGAAGAAAAAATTGATTCTCACTCTAGAGGAATTGATCAGAGCATATGATCCTTGTATCACATGCTCAACGCACTTCCTCGAGGTAAAATTCGTTTAGGATGCGCTTTACCTCGCCGATTAAGCTTTGGGCAGGTTTTCCGTGGGGTAGCCCCAAGATCCTCATCTTAGCCCCACTGATTTCCTTCACCAATTTCATGAAAAATCCTAGGTCGAAGTCGTGGAGGGTATAGATCTTCCTCTCCCTGAGAAATTCGTCGTCGATAAAGCGGACGCGGTCGATCCCCTTGACCACATCCAAGATGATAGTATCCCCGGCTTTGTCAAGGATCTCAGATGGATCATAACAGACGGTGAATTTCGCACTCGGGAAGTCGTCCTTCAAAAGTTCGCAGACTCTCAGGGCAGTATCGTCATTTCCTATGAGCTCGCTCCCAAAACATAGGACTATCATGAAACCATCGGGTGGGCTATAGGTAGCCCTCGGCCTTCAGCAACTCGGCGTTGAGCACCGCGGCCCCGGCTGCGCCTCGGATTACGTTGTGCCCGCAGGCGACGAATTTGATGCCGTTCTTGAGCGCTGGGTCTCTTCGCACGCGCCCGACGACCACCGCCATGCCCGGAACCGAGCCCGCGTATCGGGCATATCGGGGTTGGGGCATGTCCTCCTCAGGTGAAACTATCACGGGCTGCTCGGGTGCGGAAGGGAGATTGAGTTTTTGGGGTTTGGCTTTAAATTTCGCGAGCACTTCGGCCACCTCTTCCGGGCTGGCTTGCTTCTCAAGCTCGACGAAAACCGCCTCGGTATGGCCGTCGAGCACGGGTACGCGATGACAGCTCGCGCTGACGCGGATTGGAGCTGGTTTGATGCCCTTGCCCTTAAGTTTGCCCAGCAGCTTCAGCGGCTCATCCTCGACTTTATCCTCTTCCTTCGCGATGAACGGGATGACGTTATCCTCGATCGCCATCGATGGAACCCCCGCGTACCCCGCACCTGAAAGGGCTTGCATCGAGGCGGCGAGCACGCTCCGGAGCCCAAATTTGTCAAGCAGGGGTTTGAGCGGGAGCACCAGGACAATCGTGGTGCAGTTCGGGTTCTTCACGATGTAGCCGCCCCAGCCCCGCTGTTCTCTTTGAACTTCGATGAGTTTCAAGTGGTCCGGGTTGACCTCGGGGATTATCAGGGGGACATCTGGATCCATTCTGAAATTGCTAGAGTTCGAACTCACCACGAACCCGACTTCTGCGCAAGCTGGTTCGATTTTCGCGGCTTCCTCGGCGGGTATGGCTGAGAACAGGAGTTTGGCATCCTCGACCGCCCTCGGTTCCGTCAGCCTGACTTCGACATCTGCAACCTGCTCGGGGACCTCCTCGCTGAGGTACCACTTTGCCGCATCCCCGTAGCGCTTGCCGGCGGAGCGTTCGCTAGCCGTTAGGGCAGCCAGCTCGAACCAGGGGTGGTTCAACAGCA
>JAUWYN010000049.1 GCA_030615805.1 Hadesarchaea archaeon
GTCGACGAGAAAGGCAGATCCCTCCCGCTTGAAAAGGAAGGCATTTTCGTGTGCAGGAGGCCGTTCCCTGGACTAACCCAGACCCTTTGGGGAGCTGACGAAAGGTATGCTGAGGAATACTGGAATCAGATACCGAACTGCTACTACACGGGTGATGCGGCCAAAAAGGATGGGGACGGATACATCTGGTTTATCGCAAGGGCCGATGAGGTGTTGAAGATCGCCGGCCACAGGATAGGAACCGTTGAGATTGAAAGCGCCTTCATCTCCCACCCAGCCGTTGTCGAAGCAGCAGTAACCGGGGAGCCAGATCCTCTCAGAGGGGAGGTCGCATCAGCGTTCGTAGTTTTAAAAAAGGGTTACAAGCCCAGTGACGAGCTGAAAGGAGAGTTAAAAAAGACCATCAGGGATATCCTAGGACCGATCGTGGTATTGGGACGCATCGGTTTCGTCAATAAGATTCCAAAGACAAGGAGTGGCAAAATAATGAGGAGACTAGTGAAGGCCTTAGTTACCGGTCAACCACTCGGAGACTACTCCACGATAGAAGACGAAACCGCCATAGATGAAATCAAGAAAGCTGTAGAGGGACGCAAAGAAGGGCTTTGAAATTAGTCCGTTGCTAAACCGATCTCCAAGCCCAACAGAAGCCCGACAATTGTATCTATTCCCGAGGTTTCACCGATCTTCAAAACTTCTTCAACGCCCGTTTCAACATCTTGAGAAGCGCCTGTTAAAATCGCCTCGAGCAATTCTCCCACTCGCTCATTGGTTTCACCTTTAGCGGCGTACCTTAGCAGTTGCTGGCTCAGCAGGGTTGTTGTGCCAGAACAGCTGATGACTATTTCGTTGATTTTTTTCACGCGATCGATGCCCTTATCCAACGAGTGGGAAACCCACCAGAGGGCAGCCGTGAACCCAGACAGTGCATCATCCGCGGAGGGAGAGAGCCCGGGGCCAAGCCCGATGAGTTTTTGAGCCGCCCCTTTTACCCCGCCAACATTTTTAGATTTGGCTGCTTTTACCAGATTAATTAACTGCGGCCACACTGCTCTAGCCACCGCGTTCAGACCGGATGTTTGAGGCATCTTACCAGCGGCAATCTTATCGATGTGTTTCAGAAGTTGTCCGATCCCCTCGCGCCCGCCCTTGCTCGCAGCAAGCCGCTTCGCCAGCTCTAGGTTGCGCTTGATGAGCTCGGGGCCGAGGCACCGTTCAGCACGGGTTTTCGGCCGCCAGAGCTTCGCGTCTTTAAACGAGATTTCGAGCACCCCGCCGACGAGCACCCGATCACTTACTAGCCGAACTTGCATTCCCTTGCGGACGCCGAGCGATGGCATGCTTTCTCCGGAGGGGATGTCGGTGATTAAATTAATCGGACTTCGTGAGACGCCGCTCTGAGCGACGCCAACCAGCTCGCCACTGATGAGGATGTTAAAAGTGCGGTCGAAAACGCTGTGGACTTCTCCGGCAGCGCTTCGCTTTAGCGCGTCAAATGCGGCGGGGCCGATGAAGGCGGCCCTTGCAAATCGCTCCAAGGGGTTCCCAATACATCTTACTTCATCGAAAATTAAACCCGCTCGCCAACGAGCTTGCCGGGCTTTATCCGCTGCCATTGCTCGCTTGTCATTACCTCTAGCTTGGTGCCGAAGTGGCTTCGCTGTTCTGGAAATGGCTGTGAGCTAAATCCGTATGCGACGAAGAGCTTCCGCGCCCCGATCGCGCTCTCGGCGCTCGCCTCGACCCTCTCGACGCCAAGCACATCGAAATAGTGCTCCAGCTTGCACGGCCAGAGGTAAGCGCCTATCTGCAGCCCTCGCTTCATCGTCACCGTGTGGAGGCTACACCCGGTTTTCGAATCTCTGAGTATACCATTCGAGCACCCGACAATCTCATCCCCTACCTTTCCAACCAAGTTGAAGTGAGCCTCGGGTGGGCATCCCCAGATGGGTCGGTTCTCCCGCCACAGGTACAATTCTGTGATGATTTCAGAGGTCACGAGGTCGAAGAGATCCTTGTGGTATTTTATATGGGGCATTATGGCTTCGGCGACTTCTTCGATTTCATCCTTGGTCTGCGAATAAACAATCATCTCCTCGCCGTTCGGGAGAGTAATTTTTCTCTTAGGGTATGGTTTCATTATTTTGCTCCAATCGATTTCCATCCAACCTCCCCCTTTTCGTTTCCCGCCCCAAGCATTTAACTTTTTTCCGCGGGCTCGAACCTGAACCCGTAGATTTCCCTGCCGCCGAGTTTGCGGAGCTTTCCCCAGATTGGGCGGAGCTTCATGCCCACCTTGACATCGTCGGTCGTGAGCTGCCCCAGCGCCCGGACGCCGCCGAAGTCGACTATGCCCAGCACCAGTGGAGGCATCTCGATTCCTTCTGGCAGGGCGTAGAGCTTGGTGTATGTGAGTAGTATGCCCTCTTTGGCGAGCTCTACCTCCTCGAAGTCGGTGCCCTTGCAGCCCAAGCAGCGCTCATGTCGTGGGTACATCACCCGGCCGCAGCTCTTGCACTTGAAGCCGGTCATTTTCCCCTGCATCTCAACCCATCCTCTCGAGAATATGAATGACGGTGTTGTTGCCGAAGCCGCCGAAATTGCATGCGAATGCCCGCTTTGCATCCTTGACCTGTCGCTCTCCGGCCTCGCCGCGGAGGTGCCAGACCAGCTCGACTATTTGTGCCACGCCCGTTGCCCCCACGGGATGACCCCTCGCCTTCAGTCCACCAGAGGGATTAATCGGCAGCTCTCCCTCGAGCGTAGTTATCCCTTTTTCAACAGCTAAGTGCCCCTCGCCCTTTGGGAAGAACCCGGCGTCCTCACTCTGCGCGATTTCTAAAATTTCGAACGCATCGTGCAATTCCACGACATCAATATCTTTGGGCTCGAGCTTGGCAAGCTTGAATGCGTGCTGTGAGGCGAGCTGAACCGATTTGAGCACCGCTGGATCCTCCCGCTCTTGAACGGCGTGTGTGTCTGTCGCGTGCCCAAAACCAGCAATTCGTACCGGCTCGCCGCTGAACTCTTTTGCTTTCTCTGCTGGACAAAGGACGAGCGCGGCAGCACCGTCACTGATCGGGCAACAGTAATAAAGCCGCAACGGGTCCGCGATCATGATCGAGCTCATGGCGCCTTCGATGGTGCACTTCCTTTGTAGGTGGGCGTAAGGGTTTTTCAGCGCGTTCGCATGATTTTTCACCGCGACCATCGCCAAGTGACGTTCGGTGACGCCGTAGCGCTCCATGTAAAGGCGGGTGAGCATAGCTGCCATCGCGGGCAAGGTCACGCCGTGCGCGTACTCCGCGGTGGGGTGAGTCATTGTTGATACGAGGTCGCCGATGACGTCCGTGTCGGCAGCCGTCATCTTCTCCCCGCCCGCGACGAGCACGAGGTCGCTTGCCCCCGAGGCTACGGCCAAAAATCCATTCTTGACCGCGGACGCCCCTGAGGCCGGGCCATTCTCAACCCGCTCCGCAGCAGCTGGAATCAGGTTAATTCGATCCACGAGGGCACTTGCGATAGTAGTTTGGTGGACGAGTTCTCCGGCCATCATGTTCCCCACGTAAACCGAGTCGAAGTCACGCTCCCCGGCTCCCGCGTCGTCGATCGCTCGAAGCGAGGCCTCCGCGAGCAAGTCCATGAGGTCCTTTCCCTCGAGTCGCCCGAACTTCGTCATTCCGCAACCTATGATTGCGACACCCCTCACAGGTCTACCTCAAAATTTCTACATACGCTTGAAATTCAACCCATACCTGGGTACCAGTATTTCTTCTTCCGCCTTCGCTTCCCCGCATCCATTCGTGCCAAAATTTTAACGGCTTCGGTGGCAATTTCAGCGCTTTCCATCTCCCCTTTACTCACGCCGAATTCGCCCGTCACTCGATTGGCGTAGACCGCGCACACGCTACCGGCGCGAAAACCATAAATATCTGCAATTGTGAACAGTGAAGCCGTCTCCATCTCAAAGTTAAGCACGCGCACGGCTTGGAGGTCTGGCACGATTTCTTTCGCGAACGACTGGGTGTACCCCTTCAAACCGGGCCTCCCTTGGCCGAGGTAGAAGGAGTCGGTCGTGGCGGTTATCCCCACGTGATATCGATAGCCAAGTTTCTCCGTAGCCTGGATGAGCGCGAGCAGAACCTCGTAGTTGGCTGCGGCGGGATACTCGACGCGCACGTATTGTTTGCTCGTTCCATCGAGGCGAACGGCAGCGCTCGAGAGTACCACATCGCCCACCTTAACATCGCGCTGGATCGAACCCGAGCTCCCCACGCGGATGAAGGTGTCAGCTCCAATTGCAGCGAGCTCCTCGACGCCGATCGCTAGGCTGGGACATCCTATGCCCGTAGAGGTGGCGGAAATGGGGATGCCGCTGATTTTGCCGGTGTAAGTCTGATATTCCCGATGATGAGCGACCTTCTTCGCTTTATCCCAAAGCCTCGCGATTTTGGGCACGCGCTCCGGGTCACCAGGCAAGAGCACGTAGCGCGCAACTTCGCCCGGGGCACATGCGATGTGATACTGGCGCTTTCCCTTCGTCGCGGGACGCTCGGTCGAGACAATCTTCACCTGCTCACCGTAAGGGGTTAGGTAGGTGGATTAATAAGCGTCGCGAAAGGGACAGCCACAAGGCGTAAAAAATCGCACCTGTAGGTTCTAGCGGGATGAAATGGTTAGGCTCGGTCGGGATTACACAAATTGCCTCGTTTTTGACTATTTAGGTGAAAAAGAAAAACGAAGCTTCGAGAAGGGCGAGGTCGACCTAGAATCGTTGAACGCTCTCGCGTTCATCAAGGCGAAACAGGATGTCGAGCGGCAAATCGAGGTCACGCGCCAGCTGAGGATGAGTCACATCGAGCTCGACGCCGACCCGCCAAGTCCCTACTTAGATTTTGATCGTGATCGAAGACGAGAAATCAAAGAGGCGGCCGAAGCGAATGATGTCACACTTTCGCTCCACCTGCCATACAGCTACGTCGGCGGGAGCGTCTGTAGCCCGCAGGAGGACGATCGTAGCATTGCGGTCGAGCTGCACAAGCGTTGCATCCAATTCGCGGCAGATGTTGGGGCGAGATATGTGAACATGCACCCCGGCAGCGCACCATCTTACCACAGGCTCGGGAGATATCACAGCTTCATTCACGATTCCCTGCTCCGGAGCCTGATCGAGCTGGGGGGATTCGCCACCGACCGGGGCCTCGCATTCCACCTCGAGAACAACACGGCTTCAGACGGCATCTACAGCGAGATCGAGGACTGCCTAGCGATCATCAAGGAGGCTAGGGCCCAAGGCGTCAAGATTTATTTCAACTTTGATATAGGGCACTGGTTCACCCGAGCCGACCTCGGCAAGCAAATCCCAGATCCCCCTGAGAATGCGCTTGAGCACATCCCGCCTGATTTTCTAAAAGAACTCCACCTCAACGATTACGTGGCGGGTGAAAAAATGTTCCACCCCCCTCTGCACCTAGGGTGGGGTTTGCTCCAACGGGGCAACCTCGAGCGCTACGCTAGGCTTGTGAAGCGAAAGGGTGTGGAGACCGTTGTGCTCGAGACGGCGATG
>JAUWYN010000037.1 GCA_030615805.1 Hadesarchaea archaeon
GTTTGGCCAACGCGATCACGATGACCCCAGGTACACTCAGCGTGGAAGTCAGTGAAGAGGAATCCTCCCTATATGTGCACTGGATCGATGTCAAGGCGGTCGAGCCCGAGCAAACCAGCAGACAGATAGCCGGACCTTTCGAGCGCTTCCTCAGGAGGATATTCAGATGATATTGCTTGGGGTGCTCATCGTCGTCTTCGGCGCATGCCTCTTCTGTGCGCTTCGCGCGGCCCTGGGCCCCACCGCCCCAGATCGGGTCGTCGCCATCGATGCCTTGGTCGCGCTGATGGTCGGTGCCCTAGTGCTGCTGGGGGTCCACTACCGCGCATCGATCTATCTAGACGTCGCCTTGGTTTACGTCTTCATCGCCTTCTTGGGCACGCTCGCCATCGCGAAATATCTCGAGGGAAGGGGGATCGAAACTTGATTGAAATAATCGCTTGCATCCTGCTGGGCATCGGCGCCGCCTGTGCTCTCATCGGGGCAATGGGCATCGTGCGCTTCCCCGACGTCTACAACCGAATCCACGCTCAGACCGTCGTCGTGGTCGGCGGGGTAATCGTGATGCTGCTCGGCGCGAGTGTGCTCGAGGGGCTCAGCTCGTACACCTTAAAAGCTCTTATCATCGCCCTCTTCCTCTTCCTCACCAACCCAGTGAGTTCCCACGCAATCGCTCGAGCCGCCCATAAGTCAGGGGTCAAGCTCTGGCGTCGCAGCGTGGTCGACAAGCTCAAGGAGGGAAAACAGTGAGTGAAGTTTACAGGGGTGTAAAGTTTACAGGGGTGTAAAGTTGAGTCTCGAGTTGCTGATCCAAAATGCCCTGCTCGTGTTCCTGTTCGTACTCTGCGTAATCGCTATTGAGCTCAAGGACCTGCTCTATTCGGTAATCGTGCTGGCTGGAGCTAGCACAACGCTCGCTGTGATTTTTTTCATGCTCCAGGCCCCCGACATCGCGATCACCCAAGCAGCCGTGGGGGCAGGGGTGACGACCGTGCTCTTCGTGATAGCGATAAGCCGCACGAGGAGGCAGGAGTGAGATGCAGAGGGTGCTGGCACTTGGGATGGTTTTGGCGATTGGTGCACTGCTCGTTTTCACCGTCAGCACCAACTTGTTACCATTCGGCTCTTTCCCGACACGCATGATAGGGGAAAACTTCGAGAACAGCATCGGGCAGCAGATTTTAGAAAATGCCCCCCGGCAGACGGGCGCGGCAAATGTGGTGACGAGCGTCGTGTGGGGATATCGAGGCTACGACACGTTAGGCGAGGTGACGGTGCTCTTCACAGCCGTCATCGGCGTAGTGATGATTTTCAGGGCATTTAGGAGGCGAGAGTAATGGCGGGAATGACGGTGATAGTTCGAACCATTGCGAGGCTCCTCTTCCCGTTCACTTTCCTCTTTGGGGCCTACATTGTGCTCCACGGTCACCTGACTCCTGGAGGGGGCTTCCCGGGTGGAGTGATCATCGCCGCCTCGGTCGTCATGCTCATCCTAGCCTACGGCATCGAGCGGGCTCAGAAAAGGGTGAGCTTCCTGCACGCCGAAGTACTTGAGAGCGTCGGTGGATTGGTGATAGTAGTGCTCGGATTATTCGGCCTCCTGCTCGGCATCACCTTCCTCCAAAATGTGTTTCCGCTGGGTGAGCTCGGGCAGCTCTTCAGCGCGGGTAACCTGCCTCTGCTTTACTTGGGTGTCGGGATAAAAGTCGCGGCGGGCATCCTCCTAATCTTTTACGCAATGTTATTCGCTTTCAGGGGGGGCGAGGAATGAACGAACTTGGACTTTACAGGGGTGTAAAGTTTACAGGGTGTGAAGTTGGACTTTAACTACACCATCGCGATGCTCTTAGTTGCGCTCGGGCTCTACTGCCTGCTGCTCAAGCGAAACCTGATCAAACTCATCATCGGCCTCGCCGTGCTGACCGATGGTATCCACCTCCTCCTGATAAGCCTCGGCTACCGCACAGGGGGTATAGCGGCGATCGTTAGCGGGGAGATGTTCTCAGACCTTCCGGGCTTCGCCGCTCGAGCCGTCGACCCAGTCCCCCAAGCGCTCGTACTGACCTCCATCGTCATCAACATCTGCATTGTTGCCTTCGCCCTCTCGCTCACCATCTACGCCTACCGCCACTACGGCACGCTTGACCCATCGAAGCTCAGGAGGTTGAAGGAGTGATCCCGCACGCCCCAATTTTAGCCATTGTGCTCCCGCTGTTCGCGGCGTTCCTGATGCCGGTGGTCGGAATCTTGGCTCGCCGGCGAGGCATCAAGCGCGCTCGAGAATGGTTTGCTATCGCTGCCGTGCTCGCGGAGCTCGTAATCGTGATGAGCATGCTTCCGGTGGTGTGGGGCGGCCAAGTGCTCGTCTATCAACTCGGCGGCTGGTCTCCGCCCTGGGGGATTAACCTCGCCATCGACGGGCTGAACTTGCTCGTGGCGATGATCGTTTCAGGAATCAGCGCACTTGTCGTGATTTATTCGTTTGTTTACATGGGGCGTGATCACGGGCTCGATCAGTACTACACCCTTTTCTTGCTCATCTTGGCGGGAATGATGGGCGTCACGCTCACGGGAGATATTTTCAACCTCTATGTGTTCTTCGAGATCATGTGCATCTCCTCCTATGCCCTCGTGGCGTTCAGGCGAAATTGGCAGTCAATCGAGGCTAGCATTAAGTATTTGATCGTCGGCTCCTTGGGGACCTCCTTCATCCTGCTTGGGATTGCGCTCCTCTATGGGATGGTAGGTAGTCTAAACATCGCCCACCTCGCCCAGAAGCTCCCCTTAGAACCGACATCGGCTATAATCGTGCCACTCGCCCTCTTCGTGACCGGCTTCGGCATCAAGATCGCGATGGTGCCCCTGCACATGTGGCAGCCAGATGCATACCAAGCCGCGCCTTCAGCCGTGGCAGCTCTTTTCTCAGGGGCTACCGCGACCGTTGGAATTTATGCGATGGTACGGGTCGTCTACACGTTGTTCGGAGTTTTCGCGATAGGGATCATGCTTGCAGCCCTCGGGCTAGTGACGATGGTGCTCGGGGCGTTCATGGCCCTTACCCAACGCGACCTCAAGCGGCTGCTAGCCTACTCGTGCATCTCCCAGATCGGATACATCCTGCTCGGGCTTGGGCTTGGAACCTCACTCGGCATCCAGGGCGGGCTCTTTCACCTGTTTAACAACGCGATCTACAAGACGATGCTGTTCATGATCGTCGGGGCAATCATCTACCGTGTAGGGACTTCGAACATGGACCAGCTCGGGGGGCTCTGGAAGAACATGCCCGTGACCGCGACGCTATTCGGGGTGGGAGCCCTCGCGATTTCAGGGGTGCCTCCCTTCAACGGGTTCGCTAGCAAGTGGATGATTTACGTGGCCGGCATCGAGGCAGGGCAGGCCGTGTTCACCATCATCGCCCTCATCATGAGCGCCCTGACGCTCGCCTACTTCCTAAAGGCATTCAACTCGATCTTTCTCGGGCAGCGGCCAAAACACTTGAGCGATGTAAAAGAGACCCCGCTACCCATGATGTTCCCAATCATGCTACTCGCGGTGCTCTGTATCGTCTTCGGCGTGCTGCCTCAGCTCGGTATAGATATCGTGCGCCCCGCTCAAGAAGCCCTGATGAACTCGGGCGGGTACATTGGTGCGGTGTTGGGTGGTGCATGATGGTATCTGAATCTGTGTTGTTCGGGCCAGGATTCTGGGGACCCATCATTGCGACCGCGGCGATGCTGTTGATCGCTGCTGTCGGAGGGCTTATCCTCCTAGGCGGGCGCAGGCTCACCAAAGCAAAGCCGAGCGCCGAGAAGCTCAAGACCTACGCCTGCGGCGAGGAGCTGGAGGCGAGTGATATCCACGCGGACAGCGAGCAGTTTTTCTCACCCATCCGCCGCGTCTTCAGGCCCTTCTATCGATACATCCGTCCTGCGCACACCGGCGACCTCAGCACTTACCTATTCTGGGTAGTCGTGGGACTCATCATCATTCTCGTATCGATCGCGCTGGCGATAGGGGTGGGCTGATGGGTCTAGTTAGCTTCTTCAGGAGAAAGTCTCCATGGCTGCTGCACTTCAACACTGGGGGGTGCAACGGGTGTGACATCGAGCTGCTCGCTGCGCTCACCCCGCGATATGATGTCGAGCGTTTCGGCATGCAGCTCCGGGGCTCCCCAAGGCACGCAGATATTTTGGTCGTCACCGGCCCCGTGACCAGACAAACCAAGGACAGGATCATCAGGATTTACGAGCAGATGCCGGAGCCGAAGCTTGTCGTAGCACTGGGCTCGTGCCCCGCCTCGGGCTGCGCGTTTTACGACTGCTACAACGTCGTCGGACCCCTCGACAAGCACATACCGGTCGATGCTTATGTGCCCGGTTGCCCCCCGAAACCCGAGGCTATTATTTATGGGCTCTTGAAAGCCCTGAAGAAGGTGTGAAGATGGACTCCCATGAAGTCGCGGCCCTCATCAAAAAACACGTGAATGATATAAGGATTGTGAATGATCGATGCCTTTTCGCCACGAGCGACAAGCAGCGCTGTGGAGATGTCCTGCTCACGCTGAAGGGGCGTGGCGTCACCCACATTTCAACGATAACCGGTGTTGACCGCGGCGATGTCGTGGAAGTCATCTATCACTTCGATTGCCGACCAGCCCAACTAAATCTGAAAATTCCCCTACCCAAGGATGACTTGAGAATCCTCACCATTACTGATTTCTTCCCGGGAGCGATTTTGTACGAGCGCGACCTCATGGAGATGCTCGGCGTCAAAGTTGAGGGCCACCCAGATCCGCGCAAGCTCTTCTTGCCCGACGATTGGCCCGAGGGCGAGTACCCGCTGCGAAAAGAATGGAGGGAGAAATCTAAATGACGTTCGTCGTCCCGATTGGTCCGCAGCACCCTGCGCTGAAGGAGCCGGAGTTCTTCAGGTTTGAGGTCAAGGGTGAGGAAATCGTGGATGTGGATATCCATCTGGGCTATGCCCACCGTGGGATCGAGGAGGCGCTCTCACGGCGGAATTATAAACATAACATCTACCTCTCCGAGCGAATTTGCGGCATCTGCAACGTGGTGCACACGACGACGTACTGCCAAGCGGTGGAGCAGCTGGCCGGCGTTGAACCGCCTGAGCGGGCAAAATATATCCGGGCAATCATTATGGAGCTCGAGCGCATCCACAGCCACTTGCTCTGGCTCGGCATCGCGGCCCATCAGATCGGCTTCAACACCTTGTTTATGTTGGCGTGGCGGGACCGCGAATATGTCATGGACCTGCGAGAAATGATCTCCGGCGGCCGGGTCCACTCCGCCACAAATACCATCGGCGGGGTTCGACGGGATGTGAAAACCGAACACGTCCCAACGATCCTGCATGGGCTTGAAAAGCTCGAACAGTCAACCAAGTATTACATAAACCTCTTCGGGTCGGACCGCACGATATTGGCGCGCTGCACCAATCTGGGCGTGCTCAGCAAAAAGGATGCAATAAAGTTCTGCGCCGTTGGACCACTCGCGCGAGCCTCAGACGTAAAAACCGATATTCGGAGGGATGACCCATACGGCGCCTACGATGCCCTTTCCTTCAACGTGGTGATCGAGCGGGAAGGTGACGTTTGGGCGAAGGGCATGGTCCGGCTGCGAGAGATTTTGGAATCAATCCGAATTGTGCGCCAAGCCCTAAAGGAGATGCCGGGTGGGCCGATTCGGACGAGGGTTAGCTTGCAGATACCACCGAACGAGACCGTCGAGCGCACCGAGGCGCCCCGAGGCGAACTCTTCTACTACATCCGCTCAAACGGTACCGACACGCCAGAACGCGTGCGCGTGCGAACCCCGACCTACGGAAACTTCGCCTCGATGAAGTCGATGTTCGTCGGTGGCACCGTGGCTGAAATCCCAATCGTGATGTGGAGCATCGACCCTTGCTTCGGTTGCAACGATCGGGTCACCCTCGTGGATTCGCGCACGGACAAGACGCGCGTCGTGAGCTTTGATGAGTTGAGGCGGTGGAGAAAATGATGGAAGTCGTGAATTTCGTCATCAATTCCCTCGTTTTCCCCGGGCTGCTCTTCGCCTCTCTAGTCGGTTTGTTCTACGTCGGCATAGATCGAAAGGTCACGGGGCACATGCAGCACCGCATAGGCCCGCCCATTTGGCAGGAATATCTCGATGTGGGCAAGCTACTGAGCAAGGAGGACATCACACCGGGCGCCGCACAATCGTTTATATTTAACATCGTGCCGCTGGTTTCGCTCGGGGCAATCGTCACGGTCATGCTCTTCCTACCTGTAACCTCAGCCCAACCCGCGCTGACATCTGTCGCTGACCTCATCGTGATAATTTACCTGCTGAACATCCCAGCCATTTGCGTAATGCTTGGGGGTTATTCCTCCGGAAGCCCATTTGGGGCCTTGGGGGCTGGGCGCCACGTGGTGCAGTTATTCAGCTATGAGTTCGTGTTCATCCTCGCGATAATCGCCGTCGTCGCTAGGGTCGGATCCCTGAGCCTTGGGACAGTGGTTGACTTCCAAGCCCAGCAGGGGTGGCTCGTCCTTGACTGGCGCCTCCTGCCTGCGGTGATCGCTGCTCTCATCGCGGCCCAAGGAAAGCTCCTGCGCGTGCCGTTCGACATCCCCGAGGCTGAAAGCGAGATCGTGCACGGGGCCCTCACCGAGTACTCTGGACCAAAGCTCGCAATCTGGCGCCTCGCCTATGACATCGAAACAATTGTTGTCGCTGGCCTGCTCGCCGCCCTATTCTTCGGCGGACCAACCACTTACGTGATCGGCGGTACTCAAATCCCGGGCATCGTCGATTTCCTCATCAAGACCCTAGCAATCGTGCTGCTCGCGACCACCCTCCGAAACATCATGGCGAGGCTACGCATCGACCAAGCTCTAAAGTTTTACTGGTCGTTCGCTGCGCTGCTCGCGATCATTAGCCTAGTACTCGTGCTGGCGGTGCCCTAATGCCTCGAATCTTGCCGCAGGTGCTGAAAAATGTGCTCCGCAAACCCGTGACGGTAAAGTATCCCTACGTCCGGGTGGAGCCGCCCGAGGGCTACCGCGGCAAGCCAGTCATTGATAAGGAGAAGTGCATCCGTTGCTGGCTCTGCATCAGGGCCTGTCCGGACCGGGCGATAAGCGTGAGCAAG
>JAUWYN010000053.1 GCA_030615805.1 Hadesarchaea archaeon
GGGCTCGCACGTCAAGATAGACGGCTCCGGGCTGGTGAAATTTGACTTTCTGGGCAAGGACTCGGTGCGATGGCGTAGGACCATCAAGCCGCCGACCCAAGTCGTGAATAACCTGAGGTTGTTCATCGAGAAGCCCAGGGCACCCATTTTCTCGGGGGTCCGCTCGGAGCACGTGAACGCTTTTTTGGACCAAGTTATGCCCGGGCTCACAGCCAAGGTCTTCAGAACCTATCACGCCTCGAAGGTCGTCAGAGAATACTTGGCGGGTTCCAAAGTTCGGCCGGAAGCCCAAGATTTCGAGAAGAGTTATGTGGCCAAGCTCGCGAACCTCGAGGCGGCGATCACTTGCCACCACAAGCGGAAGCTCCCGAAGAACTGGAAGGAATCCCTCGGGAAAAAGGTTGACAGCCTGAAAGCCTTGGAGGCGAAGCTGAAAGAGGTCAAGGGAGGCCCCCGCTCCCGCGCGCGCACAAAGCGAATAAAGAGCCTCCAAAGGCGGATACGGCCTGCTAGGCTTAAGGTGAAGTTGGCAAAGGCCACGCGCAACTACAACCTCGGGACATCGCTCAAATCTTACATCGACCCGCGCCTCTACGTCGGGTGGGCGAAGGAGGTTTCATACGACTGGAAAAAGATCTACCCCAAGGCCCTCCAGCGCAAGTTCGCTTGGGCTGAGGATGTCCGGGAGACAGTATTTAGACGGTGAAGCTGCCACGAGCCGCTGAGAGCGCAAGAGATTTCGGAGGGGTCGGAGCCCTGCTCGAACTGCGAGTTCGAAGAGACTGGGACGTCAATCTGCATACACATACTAACATTTAAATATAGATACTACCCAATATTTTATGGACCGAGTTTAAAAGGTGGGGTTATGAGTCAACCCGTTCAGCGGGAAGAAGAAATCATAAAAAAGTTCATCAAAGAAAGACCAGCTACTCCTCAGTTCGTGTTAGACTTAGCAGACAAACTCTCTGCAATCGCGACAATCACGCCAGCTGGAGATGTTTCAATTGAGCGCAAAAGCTCAATTAAAGATAGGATCGCGGCGATCACGATTGCGAGATTTTTGGGGTATTTACTAAGAGACAGAACAAAGGTTGCAATAAAAGCTGAAATTAGCAGAGAGGAAGTCGCAAAATATGCTGGCACAGATAAATTTGTAGCCTCGGCTAGGCTCAAAGATCTCAAGGATGATGGGCTGCTTGATAGCCCGTCTCGAGGAATCTTCAAAGTACGGTCCTTATCGCAGGCAGAAAGGTGGATTGATCGGTTGCACGAAAAATATGTCAAAAAGAGAGGAAGCTGAAAATGAGCGTGGCAAAAACGGAAACTGAAGCTATACACCTTCTTTGGTCTCAAGGCTTTTTCAAGAATGGACAAACTTTTGCAGATATAAAAATGGAGTTGGGCAAACAAGGATATCATTTCCCGGACAATTTTCTCGGTATGGCGCTCACTCGCGCCAAATACCTAACTAAGTTGGGCAAGCGCGGCAACTACAAATACATTCAGAAATATCCACATGTTGAGGAGGAGAAAAAATGAGGGATGTCGACAAAATTAAAAGAATGTTAAAAAATCACGAAAGAAGAATTTCTGCATTAGAAAAGAGAACTCCTCCAACCATTGGTACTTTTACTACCAAACGACTTTCAGTTAAAGAATTCATTCTCTCTAAAAATCCGAAGAATGATGTTGATAAAACTTTGGCGATTGGATATTATTTTGAAAAATATAAAAAAATAGATTCATTTAACGTGAAAGATTTAAAACGGGGATTCCATGCAGCTAGAGAAAAGGAACCGCCCAACATTAACGATAAGATAAACCTAAATATTAAAAAAGGAATGTTGATGGAAGCTGATGAGAAGAAGGACAATTTTACAGCTTGGGTCCTAACAAATAAGGGAGAAAAATTTGTTGAAAACGATTTCAAGAAAGTGAACCGATGAAATATTCTCAAGCAAAAGAAATTTTGCAATCAATAAAATTTAGAAAGGGATCGGTAAGCGACAGAATAAGAACGCTTATTCTAGAAAGAGAAATTATTCACAGCCCCACTACTTCGGAGGAAATAGCAACCAAAGTAAGCGAATTGACGGGCAGGAGAATTTATACATATCACATTTTAGTTTACATGAAGCCATTTCTTGATGCAGATGTTGTAAGAAGTAAGTATTTTGACGGGAAAACCAAAAGAATTTGGCATGGCTCATGGATAAATTTAAAGAAACTCCGATTACCCACACCTAGGGGCGTCTTACCACAAGACACAGTTAGACGATTAGGGAGGGAATTTAAAATCGAGATAGATGGGTTGAGTTTAGTCTGGGGAAGGCATGGTGATTGCACAGCGTTTCTATTAAGAAAGATTTTAGAGAAGGCAATTTATATTGCGTTTGCTAAAAATAAAATGTTACATGTTTTAAAAAACAGGCACGACCCCCAAAAATTCGTTGGTCTCCAAGAAATGCTAAAAATAGCATCAACTACAAACGCGAAGGATGGCACGCCTTTCTTATCATCCAAGGTTGTGGGTGAACTCAAAGGCATAAAATTCCTAGGCGACACGGCAGCGCATGATTTTCTTTACAATGTGCAGATGAAAGATATAGAGAGAGAAATGGTTTATATCTCGATTGCGCTTGGACAACTTTCGAAGAAGTTTAGGTGATTACTCCAATTTTTAATTCAAGACTTTCGTAATAGCACTAGAACCTCTTCAAAAGCTCCTCGATTGCCTCCCGATCCTTGGCATCCACCCATAGAGTTCGTGCACCAGCTCGCCGATCTCTCGCTCCAGCCTCGCGATTTCTTTTATATGCTCAGATTTTTTCCCTCATTTATAGCATTGGCCGAACAGTTTAATAAAGTAGTTTTAACTTCTTCTTATCAAGACGCGGACAATGGGATTTTTTTATTAGTAGAAGCCAGAAATCAGTTGGGAACCTCATGGGCAAGACCCTTATCGTGTGCGAGAAGCCGAGCGCGGCCGTCAAGATAGCCTCCGCCCTCGCGGCGAAGCGACCGAAAAAGGGGGACTTCAACGGCGTCCCCTACTACGAGTTCGAGCGCGGCAACGAGCGGATGGTCGTCGTCCCGGCCCTAGGACACCTCTTCACCCTCAAGAACCTGAAGCCCATGCGCACGTACCCCGTCTACGATATCGACTGGATGCCAACGCACGAAGTGGATCGTAAGGCGAAGCGCACCCAGGTTTTCGTCGAGGCAATCCGCGAGCTGGCCAAGGGTGCCACCGATTACGTCAGCGCCTGCGATTATGACCTCGAGGGGAGTTTGATCGGCTACAATGTGCTCAAGTTCTTGTGCGGCGAGGAGGCGGTCAAACGCGCGAGACGGATGAAGTTCTCAACCCTCACCGCGCAGGACCTCCAGCAGGCCTACGAGGAGCTGATGCCCAGCCTCGATTTCGAGCTCATCGATGCTGGGGTCGCCCGCCATGTGCTCGACTGGTACTGGGGCATGAATATTTCGAAAGCGATGAGCGCGGCCGTCGAGGAGGCACAAAAACGTTTCGCAAAGCTCTCAGCCGGACGTGTGCAGACCCCCACTCTAAAAATCCTGGTCGAACGTGAACGCGAGATCAAGGCTTTCAAGCCCGAGCCATTTTGGGTTTTAAGTTTACTTCTTGAACTCGAGGGCAAGGAGATCGTCTCCGAACATGCCACGCCCCGCTTCTTCGACCAAGCGGAGGCCGAACGCGCTCTGGCCGCCTGCAAGGACAAACCAGCCAAAGTCTCCACGATCCAGACCCGCCAGTACCGCCGTCCCCCACCGATCCCGTTCGACCTCGGACTCCTACAATCGGAGGCGTACCGCTGCTTCGGCTACACCCCGATGCGGACGCAGCAGCTCGCACAGTTCCTCTACCAAGCTGCGCTCATAAGCTACCCTCGCACCTCGAGCCAGAAGCTCCCTCCAACGATCAACTACGCCAAGATCATCGGGCAACTCGGTGGCATCTCGAAGCAGTACAGGAAGATTGCAGATGAGCTGCTCGCCGCGCCGGAACTGAAACCCAACGAGGGCAAGAAGACCGATCCCGCTCACCCAGCCGTCTTCCCGACTGGCGAGAGACCCGAGCGCCTCATGGGCCCCCAGAAGAAGCTGTACGACCTGATCGCCCGGCGCTTCTTCTCTGTCTTCGGGAAGCCGGCGCTCGCGGAGAGCATCCGGGTCGAGCTCGACGTCGGGGGGCAACCCTTCTTCCTGCGGGGGCGGCGGGTGCTCGAGGAGGGGTGGCTCGCCTACTACGGCCGCTACGGGGCAACCGAAGAGATAATCCTGCCGCAGCTAGGGGAGGGGCAGGAGCTCGCGGTGAAGGAAGTAAAATTTGAGGAGAAGGAGACCCAGCCCCCGCCCCGCTACAATCCCTCCTCGATCGTCAAGGAGATGGAGGCGAGAAATCTTGGTACAAAGGGGACCCGCGCTCCCACCCTCCAGAACATCTACATAAGGGGCTACATCTTCGGCAACCAGATCACCGTCACCGACCTAGGAATCGAGGTCATCGACTCCCTCCTCAAGTACTGCCCCGAGATCGTGAGCGAGGAGCTGACCGCGCAGTTCGAGCGCGAGGTGGAGGCGATCCAGGAGGGGAAGCGCGACAAGGAGGAGGTCATCGAAAAAGCGAGGAAGGAACTCGACAGACTCCTGAAGAAGTTCAAAGTGCACCAGCTCGAGATCGGGAAGCAGCTGGGCGAGGCCTACCGCATCACCCGCCAGAAACAGCGAATCATAGGCACCTGCGGGAAGTGCGGCGGTGATTTGAAACTAATTGTCTCGCGAGCCACCCACAAACGCTTCGCTGGGTGCTCGAACTACCCGAAGTGCACGAACTCTTTCCCGCTCCCCCAGGCCGGGATGATCATCTCGCTCGGCAAGACCTGCGAGCAGTGCGGGGTCCCCATGATTCAGGTGAACCGCATCGGGATGAGGCCCTACCGGATGTGCTTGGACCCGAAGTGCCCAAGCAAGGCAGATTGGGGGAAGCGCAAGAAAAAGCAAAAGAAAGTCGAAAAAACAAGCAGTTAGGATTTTGATTTCCCGACCAAGCCGAAGTGCGCGAGCATCGCCTCGAGCTGAATCCGCTCGCTCGCCCCCTCCCGGAGCCTGAAATCGAACTCGCCCACCCGGTCGATGAGCTCGATCTTCGCGCGCTCGGGCA
>JAUWYN010000065.1 GCA_030615805.1 Hadesarchaea archaeon
ATCTACTGGATCGCGATCTATACGCCGTAGTGACGAAAGGGTCGGGATCGCTCGATAGCCGAGTATAAGAGTGAGCGCTCAGCTAGGCATAGGGCTAGCCTTTAAAAGAGCGCTTATTTATCTTTTGACATCGAAAGTTCCAACAAAATATCCGAGGCCAAGAATGTCGGAGAAGATGGTGAAAGTGAAACGATGAGGCTCATACTCGCATCCACCGGGGATCCCGCTGGCAAAAATATCGTTGCACGTCTTTTGGAGCTCTACGATTTTGAACCTATGGCTGAGCAGTCCAACGTGCGGGTTTGCAAAGATGTGTTGCTGACAACTATGGCGAGCGAGGCAGTTCAGGTTTTAGCCCCCTCACTGGCAGCCGACGAGGTGATTTTTGCCTCCAGACATACCAGCGAGTCAGGTAGGCCCACGCTTACCGTGCACGTGCCGGGCGAACTTGAAAAGATGGAGCTCGCAGAAGCCTCCCCGCCGACGGTAAAAACAGCCCTTAAAGCCCTTGTGGGGATGCGCGACGAGCTCAGGCTGGCCTACGACGTCTCGCTCGAGGCCACCCACCACGGCCCGACACGACTCGATGTCCCGGTGACGTTCGTGGAGATAGGCAGCTCGCCCGAGCAGTGGCGCGATGAAAAAGCTGGAGAAGCTGTTGCTCGAGCAATCATGGCCGCGGCGACCTCGCCGGTGAAGTGCCGTCACGCTATAGGTCTCGGCGGCCCGCACTACGCCCCCCGCCACACCGATGTGTCCTTGAGCACCGACGTTGGGGTGGGGCACATCCTCCCAAAGTACGCGAGCATCGATGAAACACTGCTCGAGCGGGCGATCGTTCGCACCCGAGGGGGCATCGAGCTGCTGGTACTCGACTGGAAGGGCATGAGCAGCGAACAGCGTCAGATTTCCAAGCGGGTCGCCGACAGACTGGGCATTCGGGCAGTGCGCACGCGGGAAATCCTCCCCCCAAGCAAAGGTTTAAATTAACTCGAGGGAAATTGACCAACGTAGATGGCAAGAGGGATCCGATTGCGGAAGGCTGAATCGGCTGTGTTCACCCCTGAGACGGGATTCGAGCAGCTTGTGAAACCAGGAATTTTGCCCGCTGCCAAGGCCAAGGTGCCCGGAGCGGTTCCTACGGTCACCAACGAGGAGCTCGAACAGGTCTTGCAGCAGGCGCGGGCTCGGATTGTCGTCATCGGCTGCGGCGGTGCGGGCTGTAATACAATCTCCCGCATGATGGGAGTCGGCATCCAGGGTACCGACACGATAGGTCTCAATACCGACGCTCAAGACCTGCTCTACACGACCGCCGACCGAAAGATCCTCATAGGGCGCGATATAACGGGGGGTCTCGGGGCCGGCAACGACCCGGAGAAGGGGGAGGCCGCCGCGCGCGAGGATGAATCGATTGTGAAGGATCACGTCTACGGTGCCGACATGGTCTTCGTGACCTGCGGACTAGGAGGGGGAACGGGGACAGGTGCGGTGCCGGTCGTGGCCGAGATTGCGAAAAAACTTGGGGCGCTAACCGTCGGTGTCGTGACCCTACCGTTCACCGTCGAGGGGACGCGCCGGAGGCTGAACGCTGAACAGGGGCTCGAGCGCCTGCGGGGGGTAGCTGACACGGTGGTCGTGATCCCTAACGACAAGTTGCTCCAGCTTGCGCCAGACCTTCCCATAGGCGCGGCGTTCAAGGTAGCAGATCAACTCCTGATGGATGCGATCAAGGGGATAACGGAGATGATTACGAAACCCGGGCTCATCAACCTAGATTTCGCCGATGTGCGCGCGGTGCTCCAGAACGGCGGGGTGGCGATGTTAGGCATAGGCGAATCCGACACCGACAACCGCGCCAAGGAGGCCGTCGAAGAGGCACTGAACAGCCCACTGCTGGACGTCGATATCACCGGGGCAAAGGGGGCGCTCGTGAACGTGATCGGGAGTCCTGACATGACGCTCGAGGAGGCAGAACGAATCGTCTCCCACGTCGCTGAATCCCTAGACCCGGAGGCTCAAATCATCTGGGGCGCGCAGATTTCCGAGGACATGAAGAACACGGTGCGGGTCATGGTCGTGCTCTCTGGCGTCCACTCACCCTATGTGATTCACCCAGGGGAGCAACCCCCGCGACCGGGCGAGCCCATCGACCTCGAATTGGAGTCCCTGTAAATGCGAAGATTTCTCTCGAACTGTAAGCGCGTGCTGCGGATAGCACGGAAGCCGGACAAAAGCGAATACCTACAGGTGGCGAAGATCACCGGGCTTGGGATCCTCCTCGTAGGTTTCATAGGGTTCCTAATAATGCTCGTCGGAGTTTTCCTCGGCGCGGCGCCAGCCATGTGAGGTGATAGAATGGAGGAGGTTCAGAAGCCAGCCGTATTCGCCATCCGCTCAACCATAGGTCAGGAGAAAAACACGGCGGACATGATCGTGACGCGCGCGAAAAATTTTAACTTACCAATCAAGGCCGTGCTCGCGCCCCCCGGGATAAGGGGCTATGTATTCGTCGAGGCCACAGGCAAATCCACCGTGGAGCGGGCGCGGGTCGGAATCAAGCACGCGAGGGGTGTCGTCGCAGGGGAGATCCCGGTGAGCGAGGTTGAGCACTTCCTCGTGCCGAAGCCTGTCGTCGTGGGCATGGAGATCGGCGACATCGTCGAACTCACCTCAGGCCCCTTCCGAGGGGAGCGGGCAAGGATAATCCGTATCGATGAACCGAAGGAGGAAATCACTGTCGAGCTCTTCGAGGCGACCGTGCCGATCCCAGTCACGGTTCGGGGTGACTTCGTGAAGGTAATTCAGAAAAAGGAGAAAGAGGAGGGGGCTGAGTGAAGGCAAGCGATGTAAAGCCGGAAATGCGACGCGTCGATTTAGACCTTAAAATCGTCGAAATTGAGGAGCCACGCCCGTACGTCAGCCGGACCGGGCGAGAGGGTAAGGTAACCACCGCGATCGGGGAAGACGACTCGGGACGGATAAAGGTCTCGCTCTGGGACAAGGACATCGATCGCGTTAAGGTCGGCAGCACGATCCAGATCCGCAACGGCTATGCGAGGCTCTTCCGCGACGAGGTTCACGTCAGCGCGGGCATGTACGGCAAGCTCGAGGTCGCCGAGTAGTCGGCTGCACCACACGCTTTTTAGCGCTCGGAGCTTACTTTTGAGGGAATTACGCCTATCGTTCGGGTGAGGTAGTCACGATGAAATCGAGGGTCAAGGTATTGGTTGAAGGTGGGAAGGCCAACCCAGGGCCACCCCTAGGTCCAGCCTTGGGGCCGCTCGGCATCAACATCGGGCAGGTGGTAGCGAAGATCAACGAGCAGACCGCCACGTTCGAGGGTATGAAGGTCCCAGTGATTGTGATCGTGGACAAGAAGACCAAGCAATTTGAGATTGAGGTCGGCTCACCACCCATAGCCGCGCTGGTCAAAAAGAAGCTGGGCCTCGAGAAGGGGGCTAAGACCTCAGGCACCGAAGTCGTCGGGAACCTCACCCTCACCCAAGCTGTCGAGATCGCGAAGCTGAAGGTTGAGGGTACGTTGGCCAAAGGGCTGAAGGCTGCGGTCAAGGAGGTCCTCGGAACGTGCTTAAGCATGGGCGTGACGGTCGAGGGGAGGAACGCCCGCGAAGTGCAACGCGAAGTGGATGAGGAAAAACACGACGAGGTGCTGAAGTAATGCCAATCTCAAGCGAAAACTTGCTCAAGGCGATCAAGGCAATGAGGGAAAGCAGCCCGCAGCGAAAATTCGCGCAGGGTGTCGACCTATCGATCAACCTGAGGGACATCGACCCGAAGAAACCGGAAGGGCGCATCGACCTGGATGTTGCGCTCCCTCACGAAGTCGGCAAGCCGCACAAGGTCGGCGTTTTCGGTGAGGGAGAGCTCGCACGCCGGGCACGTGATGCCGGCGCAGACCTCGTGCTCGGACGCGCGGATGTCGAGGCCCTCCGGCGGGAGCGAAAGCGGGCAAAGAAGCTAGCCGACGAATTTCAATTTTTCCTCGCTCAAGCTGATTTTATGGTCATGATAGGTAAAGCGCTCGGACCTGTGCT
>JAUWYN010000072.1 GCA_030615805.1 Hadesarchaea archaeon
CCAATTTTCGGGGATGGGCTTGCCCTCCTTGAGCGCACGCACGAGCTTTCCCCGAGCCGCGACGCTCATCGCCATGTCGAGCAGCACGGGGGGCTCGGTCGGTAGGCCTATCGCAAGCGCGTTGGTGCCGAGCAGAGGTTCAACTCCACCCCAAGGATGAACCAGCGCATCGGTCGTTGTCGTCACGATGCTAATTAGCCCCTCGCGCATCGCCAGCTCGGCGTAGTAGCCCGCGATTCCGAAGTGGTTGGAGTTGTGAACGCCGACCGCAGCAATGCCCTGCGTTTTCGCTTTTTCGATCGCCAACTTCATCGCGCGCATCGCAACGTGGTGTCCCAACCCATGGCCGCCGTCGATGAGCGCGGTCGCTGGGGTTTCTCGAACGACCTTGATCTCTGCTTTGGCGACGATCGTGCCTCGCTTAAGCGCGCGCAGGATGTACGGGAGGCGGAGCAGGCCGTGCGATGCGAAGCCACGCAGATCGCCCTCGGCCAGCACTTCTGCTGTGGCACTTGCCTCCTCGCCCGAAGCACCGAGCTTCTGTAACAAGGCACGTATGATGGCTTTCTCCTGCTCAAAGGTGAGAATCACTCGATCTCCAAGCTCTCTTGAACACGTGCCTTAAAATTCCATCGCCCGAGCGATAAAAAGTGCTGGTATCGCGTGTCCTATTTAGGACGCTCTGCCCTATTTGAGACACTGGGTAAAAGCCGTCTAACCTCCCTCGACGTCAGAAGAATCCGATCCGACTCAATGAACGCCAGTACCTTGCCCTTCGCCGTGAGCACGCGCTCGACAGCAGCTCGCAGCGCAGCCAAATCCTGAAACCTCCACACCGAATGTTGCACTAACTGCGCATTGCGCTTCAGGTAGCGATTCATCCTTCGCCTTGCCTTGCTTCGACCATCTAAGTCGTAGACCAGCAGGTACGCCATGACATCACCTGTCTTATTTGAGACACTAGGCCACGGACTTGCCACCCTTGAGCACGACTTCCCTGCCGCCGTCGCCTTCGTCGCAGAGCAACCAAGTAAGTCGGGGCGTCACCTGCGACATGCGCCTAACCGTCAAAACGATTCGAAGTCTGTCCTCGTCGTCCCGCACCCGGGTGAAGCCCCAGCGCGCGCCGCCGGGCTCCATTCCCTCCAGGATGTCCGACTTCCGCCAGAGCTTGATGCGCTCGCTGAACGCCCGCTGCGCGTTGAACTCCTCCTTGATGGCCCGAAGCGCTCGAAGCTCCTCGGGGCCGACGGTTTCAAGGGTCTGGTAGTGGATCAGTCCCATCGCTCCCGCCGAGGCTTTGCGCGGAGGTTCGTTATAAGGGGGAAAAATCAGACCCTGCACCACTCGACAACGGCTTCGAAGAGCCCTCTACCGTCAGCTGACCTGAGCGCGAACTCGTTTCCCCGCTCCCGATATCGCTTCACCACGAGCTCCGGATCTGCTTGCTCGAGCTCGAAACGCTCGAGCTCCTTCAACTCCAGCGGCATTGAAATTAGCCCCGTTTTGTAATGCATGCTGTAGGGTGCCCGTACATCGCCCATGGGCTTGATGATCGACGCGTCAAACAGGACCTTGTCGACTCGCGCCTCCTTCTTAGCCGTCTCGGCCGTCGTCAACCCTGGCAAGCGTTCCGCTACGCGCGACTCGACGAAGCGCACGATGTCCGCGTAAAAGCTAAAGAGGTTGCGCTCCCTCCGTTCGGTCTTGAGTTGCTTCGGCCGATAATCTCGGGGGAGTTCGTGGGGCTTGAGCTGTGCCCACATCTGAAAGCCCCGTGAACCCGAGAATTTTATCGCTGGCTCTATGCCGTAGCTGGAGAGCACCCCGTGCGCCACCTTAACGGCCTGCTTTGTTTTTTCTATGGACACCTTTTTGCCAGCGTCGAAATCTATGACGAGCCAGTCGGGGGAATCGCTGTTTGGGCGGTGGATGTAAGGGATGAAATCTATGCCGTGAACATCCAACCATCGCTGCACGTCCTTCACGCTCTTGATCGTGATGTACTTGGGACCGAGCTTGCGCTGCAGCCACGCGCGCGCGGTGAAGAGGCGGAAGACCGAAACCCAGCGGTCACGGCAAAATTCGAGAAGCGCATCCATCACGTAGGGATAGTACTGCTTCGCGCGGTAGACCTTGAGGTAATCTTGGTTCAGCTGTCCCCTGACCCCTCGCCACCGCTTGTCGAAATACTTGCGTCCGGCATCGGTAATCGCGTACTCACCGGCTTTGCTCTCGACCCAACCCTTTTTCTCAATACCACCCAAGAGTTCTCGCGTTCCCTCCTCCGAGAACTTCTCACCCGCATCGCGGCTCAGCTTCTCCTGGATGTGCGGCACGTCCACGAACTTGCCGCGGCGCTTGATAGCGAGCGTCATGAGTGCGTGGTCCTCGAGTGTCGCTTTTGGCAATCACTCACCCAGCCTACCCTATGCTCTTATGATCTCCCCAAGCTTGTCTCCCAGCAGCTTCTCCGCGCAGTTCCAGCAGACGAAGCTTGCCTTCGCCTCACCGGGCTTCACTATTTTGACATATGCGGCGTCGTAACTCATCAGCTGGACGGTCTTGACGCAAAGCTTGCACTTCGGTCCCTTCGCCCGCATATCTACCAAAATCCACTATGCGCTCAAAATTAATAGCTTCTCCGCAAAAGCGCTATCGGGTAAAAAATGCTTCCCATCCTGCGCCCCCCGAAGTTCGACCTCGACGAGTTGGCTCGGCTCCAAAAGCGGGTAGCCAAGCGGGTGGTGCGCGAGAACCGTTTCAAAAAGCTCGATCGCATCGCTGGGTGTGACGTCTCATTCGCGCGAGGCGGGCTGGCCTATGCCGCCTGCGCGGTGCTCGATTACAAAAGTCTTGAGGTGCTCGAACGAAAAGCCGTCAGGGTTAGGGTGAGGTTCCCATACATCCCGACCTTTCTGGCCTTTCGAGAGCTCGAGGGGATGATAAAGGCCGTCAAAGGTATGGGTGCGGATGTTTACATGGTGGGCGCCCAAGGGTTAGCCCACCCCCGCCGAGCAGGTCTGGCTTGCCATCTTGGGGTGACGCTGAACAAGCCGACGTTGGGGGTGGCGAAGAGCAGACTGTGCGGAAGGGCCGGAGTGCCGAAACGGAAGCACGGCGCATACTCGCTA
>JAUWYN010000008.1 GCA_030615805.1 Hadesarchaea archaeon
CAACCAATCCCAAAAAAACATTTTGTGACATTGACATCTTGGCAGTATACAAGAATATCGTAATTTTTGTAGAGTGCGTAGGAAAAGAAAGATTTGGCAATAAAGTCAAAGATTTTAGTTCCGAGACGAAAAATGTACTAGATAAGCCAGAACTTTTATTATCCACTTTGAAAAAATCCTACCCAAAATTTTTTAGGGAGAATAAAAAAACGCTTAATGGTATAGGAAGCGGCACAATTATCAAAAAATTACTCGTTTCTTTCGAAAAAGAGGACTTAATCGAAGAGAAAAAGACGACCGATAAGGACATATTCGTCTGGGGAAGAGGAGAGATCGAATATTTTAATACAATTTCTGATGCGGCGTATCGATATTGCAAATACGAGATTTTTAGATTTCTTGATATAGAACCTGCGGAGATAATAGAGAAAACTCCACAACTCCCTCACAAAATAGATATTGTGGGTATTGGCGAAGAAGACGCTGAGAGATATATTGTAAGTTTTCCACTACCTGTAAGTTATCTTCTAGAAAGAAGTTTTGTATCAAGGTATCACTATAGCGAAGAAGAAGGTTTCCAGAGATTGCTTGATAAACCAAAACTCAAGAGTATGCGTAAATTCTTAATAAAAGAAAAGAAGCCATATCCAAATAGTATAATCGTGCTGTTGAACCCGCAAGTAAAGGTTGATAGAATCAGGGGCTTTACTTTTGACGACGAAGAAATCAATAGTTTTTGCAAAAAATATTTGTTCAAGATAACTATGCCCGACATGTTTGGGGTATTTTTATTGATAGATGGTCAACATAGACTTTTTTCTTTTGCTCAGGACTGTTACCATGAGTTCGAAAAATGGAAAGATGAGAAAGAAAAAAGAAATTTGATCAGGGGCGATACAAAAATTAAGCAATTGGCAGAAGATTTACACTTGATAGTTACGGCCATTCAATCAAAAAACAAAAGTGAGAGATTTTTCCACGACGTGGGGGGCAAATTGTTTTTTGAAATTAATACAAAGCATACGCGAATAAAAGCAGAGGACGTAATCGACTTGATGGAAAAATTCTATCCTGACGATAAAGTAAGTAAGAGTAACGTATTACTCAAGAAACTCAATGACCAAGGACCTTTGGCAAATATGATTAAAGTCGCATTTTGGCAAAAAAACAGGATCAAAAGAACTTCTTTAATTATGTATGGCGGGATAAAATTTATTTTTGATAGAAAAAATAGAACTTATTCTATTTTTAATTCCATTTTTCAGAAACAGAAAAAAATAAAAGATTATTTGGATTTTTGCCAAGTAATAATAACAAATTATCTTTTCGCTGTGAAAGAACTAATAGGTGAAAAAGACAAGAGCAAGAGTGGGGAGATATGGTCAGACATAGGTCTTAGGAAGTATTATCTCACTTCAGCGGTGTGCGTAGGTGCTTTGTTAAGAGTATTAAGACATTTACTAACTGAAAAAGACCGCGCATTCAAATTGAGGAAGAAAATCACCGATAAAGTCTTTGAAAGTGGCCTTGAAAAGAACACCTACAACCCCAAAATTATAGAACTGTTCAAAGCCCCCATGAAGATCGTTGTCAATAATTTTACATTTGACATGGACGAATTCAAAAAGAATGGGTATGCCTCAAATAGGTGGGCACAAATAGAAGCGGCGATGTATCATGCCATAAAAGATAATACTAAAGAAGAATTTGGTGACATTACATTATTGAAAAAACAATTTCGATAAGAATTTAGGGCTTGATTGAGTTTTGTTTTTAAAAATGTCATGTTCCATAACCAATGCTTGTTGCTCTTGCCAACTGCGTTCCCTTTCATCCCATAAACCCGTTTTTGTTGGGGCCTTGTTGAATTGGAAAGTGTTTATCAAACAATGTGTATCTTCATATATGAATCAAATATCGGAAACAATAAATCATACGCTAAACAGACAAGTTCCCAGTCTTTGCCCTCTTTTTCAGAGACATCTTTTCTACCATGGAACAAATTACATCTAATTTGGTAGATTGCAGTAATTAGGCTCGAAAATTCTTTCTCGCCGGGTTCGACACGCTTATACTTACTCTTATTTTGTGGATCAAGCATATTTATGATATCAAATAGTTCAATTCTTGTCAATTTATTCAGATAACGTTTCTTTGTTCTTATGCCGTCGAAAATTGATTTTAATACCTCGACTGCACAAAAATTAGTCGGGTTAAAAAAGGAAGGGTATTTGTGAAGTATTACAATAATTATAAGAGGTGTTAATTTGCGTTCTCTGAAAATGTGCATATGGTATGGCTACCCAACGCCTTTTATGTTAACAAACGTTATGGACTTGGCTCTAGTTTATGAAAGTATTTATGATGCTGAAGATATGCTACTCCCTGTATGTGAAAATGGACCAATTATCGCCGAGTTTTTAGCAGACTCTACAAGACCAGATCTAACTGTTATGAAACAATTGGATTTGAGTGGTTTTTTTGTGACAATACTCAATACTTGCGAATACTCTGGTTATAAAAATGTGCTGAGGCTGGCGTTTTCCTCCAGATATAGAAGAAAAGCTCTAAAGTTAGATTCTCTAAAAGCTGAACGCCCGACAGATTGCGAATTCTTTCTTGAGTTTCTTTCCGATTTGTTTGGCAAGATTAAGATGAGAAACTCAACGGCAGCTGACAATACTATCCTATTCTTAGAGGAGCTCCCTTTGTTGAGAAAAAGTGGAATTATCGTGGCATCAGATTTAGAAAAACGTAAAAAAACGCATATAGCTACTTCTGAGATATTCCAAAAAGCGGTTGATTTGGACATAAAGGACAAGGAATTTTTGCGTATAGCTAATTCTATCGGTCCGAATGTCGATCCATTTTGGACGGCGTTTTGGCTAAACGGACAACTTCTAGATTCTAGTTACCTAGGGATGCCTCTACATTTATGGAAACCTTATTTGCCGCTTCTTGAATACAAATATATCAGGGGAGGACAGTATGCCAAGACAACTGCGCTTGAACAAACTCTCGTGGAAAGTTATTCTACTTTAGTACCAAGGATATATTGCTCGAGTATTTCAGACTTAATAAAAATAAGAAACTCGAAAGCCTTCAAGTCTTTTCGCAGTGAAATTCTAAACATTCTTAGCAAAGGAGAGGCCAAATTGCCGTATCCTAAGCATATTATGGCAGAATATTTGAAGGAAATAGAAGAACTTGCAGCTACGCGAAGCCCTAAACTCCATAAATTTCTTTTCAAAAGCATTCTTTCAATGATCCACCCAATTATAGGTCTTGTTCACGGAGGCGTAGAAACGTACAAGGAATATGTTGAAAAATATAAGAAGTGGAGGTTAGCCTTAGCCGTTATTGACTTGAGGAGAGAAATCAAACATGTGGCAATGAAAAAAAATGAATCCCGTTCCCTACAAAAATAAGTTTTGTTTAGCCAGTCTGCACAAAAATTAGCTCAGGGGCTAGACCCCACGAGAGAGCAGTTTAATACTTAAAAATTCCAAATCGAATAAGGGATGCAATACCGTGGTAAACAAAGAAAATGCCAAACAGCAAATAAAGGAGCTCCTTGAGAAATACGCTAAAGTCGTCGAAGAAAAAAGATTCGGCAAGTATACTGAGGCGGATACCAAGGCTGAATTTATAGAACCCTTGTTTGAAGCTTTGGGTTGGGATGTTCGTAATAAAACACATCCCGATGAAGTTACCAGGGAAGAAACAATATCAAAGGGTCGGGTTGACTACAGTTTTAGGATTAATGGAATCCCAAAATTCTTTCTTGAAGCAAAGGCACTAAAAGCGAACTTGGATGATCCCGAGTTTGCAGAACAAGCAATAAATTATGCTTGGCACAAGGGCTGCACTTGGGCTGTTCTTACCGATTTTGATCAAGGCGTGAAAATATTTAATGCAGAGTGGAAAACCATCGATCTGTTCCAAAGTCATTTGAAAACTATCCCTCGCCAAGAGTTTTTAGACAGATTTGAGGAGTTATGGCTTCTGTCTAAAGAAAGTTTCGAACAGGGCTTATTAGACAAAGAAGCTGAAAAATGGGGCAAAAAATCTAAGAAAAGTTCTGTGGGCGAACAGTTGCTTAACGATTTGACAATATGGCGAGCCAAGCTTTCTAAGGATATTCTAGCGAGAAACAAAGACAAACGACTTACTGAGGCGGAGTTGGACGAGGCTGTTCAGAGAATTATAGATAGACTAATTTTTATTAGAAACTGTGAAGATAGAAAACTAGAAGAAGAAACATTGTTATCCGTGCTACGGATATGGGAAAGTAAACATAGAGGCACTCTTGCTGAACGTATAGTTGATGTTTTCCGCCATTTTTGGGATGACTACAATAGTGAGCTGTTTAAACCTCACTTATGCGACCAATTAGATGTGAGTAATGAGGTTCTTGAAGAAATAATAAACGGTCTTGATCACACAAAGGATAGGACAATCAAGTATGATTTTTCCGCACTAGATGCTGATGTTCTTGGTAATGTTTACGAGCAATACTTGGGCCACATTCTAAAGAAGACCGCAAAGCGGGCCACCTTGGCGAAAAAGCACGCTCGCCGCAAGGAGCAGGGAATTTACTACACGCCCACTTATATTGTTGATTATATTGTGAGAAATACTTTGGGTGAATTGCTCAAAGACAAAACAGTGGATGTCGAAAAAATTAGGGTTTTGGATTCTGCTTGTGGCTCCGGTTCATTTTTGATAAAAGCTTTTGATGTTTTGAATGAATACCACAGCAAGAAGGATAAAGATTACAATCAAACACGCTTGGATGTAGAGACAGGAACGACATTTACAAAAAAAGTAGAAATTTTGAAGAACAATATTTTCGGCGTTGATTTACGGTAATTCTTTGATTGATGATCCAGCGGTTGCAGGAGATAAAGCTTTCAAATGGAGAGAAAAATTTTTCGGGATCATGAAAGAAGGCGGATTTGATGTCATAATTGGGAATCCTCCATACATTAGAAACAGAGAACTAAAGGGAAATGAAAAGAGATTTATGAATAATAACTTTGAAACCGCCGAGGGCCAGTATGATGTCTATCAACTGTTTTTTGAAAAAGCGATAAATTTAATGAAGGATGGAGCATTTTTAGGGTTTATTACCTCAAATAAATATGCAATAACAAGCTATGGAAAGAAATTAAGAAAATTCATTTTAGACAACTGCCAAATTATATCTATTGTCGATGTTTCTAACATCCGAGTTTTCAAAGAAGCGTCAACTTATCCTTACATAATAATTGTGAGAAAAGAATCAAATGAAAAAATAAGAAATAGCACAATTATCGAAATCATAAAAGCAAATTCGGAAGAAGACTTGCTGAAAGCAAGGCCACAAAAAATAAAACAAAGCGAGTTTTTAGAAAATGAAGGTTTTGTATTTAACATAAGCGTAGATAAAGAGCGACTCCCGTTGTTAAAGAACATACAAAAACATGCAGTAAAATTGGGTGATATAGCGATAATAAAAGAAACAGTTCATACTGGAAACATACGTAAAAAGCTAGTTGTCCATTCTAAGCTCAACGAAAAATGCAAAAAACTCTTAAGAGGCAAGGATTGTCAAAAATACTACTACAAATGGCAAAAATTGTGGATTATTGCAGATCCAAGCATAATTAGCAAATCAAAAGGAGAATATGCTACTATCCCCGACGATTCTTATTTTAGTCAACCAAAGTTATTTTTAAGAGAGATTGCTGAAAGAATAACTTCTTGTTACGATGAAAAAGGGTACTATTCTCTTAATAAGGCGTACGTAATCAACCAGAAAAATAAGAACTATTCGTTGAAATTTATTCTAGGCGTGTTAAATTCAAAACTTTTGTCTTGGTTTTTTAGGATTAAATTTGAATCTGCGCATATTCGTGGTGGCTATCTTCAATTTAAAAAACAGTACACATCACAATTGCCAATCAAAATCATGCCAGATAGCGAGCAACAACCAATAATTAAACTAGTAGACAAAATGCTTTCTCTTAACAAACGCCTCAACGAAATCGGCGACAAGAAGACCGATGAGCGGGCGAGGATAGAAGTAGAGATCAAGAAAACGGATGCGGAGATCGACGAACTGGTTTACACGTTGTACGGGATAACTGTAGAGGAAAAGAAAATTATTGAGGAGAGTTTGAAGTAATCTAGTTCTGTCGCATTATCGGGGCGTGATTTGGGGCGGTGCAATTCATGACTTCTTCAAAGGAAAAAGCGGTTTGGTGACGGGGCCCTTTCGGAAGGTGTAAGACGCTTATCGTCATGAAAGGGCTTTTTATTGAGATTTTTTCTTGGTTAAAATCATTTTCGGCAAGTCGTCTTTAGCAAATTGTTTTGTTTCAAGGTACTCAACAATCCCCAGGACTGAAAAGGACTGAAAGGCACCATATGAAACGGAAAAATCAGCGTAATCAAGGTCTTCAGGTGTTAAGAATGGTATCTTTTCGTTGCTATCAAAGCCTTTTAGATGCAAACAGTTGACACCAATTGATCCCAAATGAATCGAAAGTTGAGAAATGAAACGGTTTAGGTGTTAAAAATGCATCAAAATCGATGAAAATGATTGTTAAAAGTGAATGATATTGTTAAAAGTGAATGATATTGTTAAAAGTGAAGTGAATGATACTGTTAAAAGTGAAGAAAAGCGTTGATTGGGCTTACAATGATAAGAAACGAAAGTGAGCAAAAGTGCTGAAATAAAAACAGTTAGCCAAGATCTTAACTGTCCAGTTTCAATAAAAGCGTATCCAAATAAGGTAAAATGGAAAGTGCAATTTTGCTGATTTGATCTTAAAAGTTCTCAATCTTAGCGATTTGGACGGATTGCGAAAATGCGCGAATTATCGAAGTTCGAGTTCCTTTCGTCAGAAAAGTGTCCAAATTAAGGGCTTTGTGATCTTTTGATCAACAAGTCTCTTTTATAAGGTTTTATCGGTCTTTTTTTAATTTTTCAAGTAGCTTCACGAATTTCGAGGAATAATAGGATGCCATTTCCAAAAAGAAGCCTTAATCTTCCTCTTTTTTTTAGCCAACACGTGGGATTGAAAAAATCGATTTTACAAAAATTGGCCTTTTTCGAAAGGAGGCAGCAAAATCCCTTTCCAAAAGCTTTTTATATATTACTTTCGGTGACCTCTCTGGGGTAAATTCGCTTAAAAGCGCGTGCGAGAGGGTCGAACGGAGGTGGTCAAATGACCGAATTTGAGGATCTTGAGGGGGTCGGGCCGGCAATCGCGGAGAAGCTTCACTCGGCCGGTTACGATTCGTTGGAGAGCTTGGCCGTGGCCACCACGGGCGAGCTGATGGAGGTCGCCGAGATGGGGACGCGGGTGGCGATGAAGGTGATAAACGCCGCTCGCGAGGCGGCGAAAATGGGGTACGAGAAGGCAAGCGAGGTGATGGAGCGGCGGAAGCACCTAGGCTACATCTCGACGGGGAGCCCAGCGCTCGACAAGATAATCGGAGGAGGGGCCGAGACTCAGGGCGTGACCGAGGTATTCGGCGAGTTCGGATCGGGGAAGTCGCAGATAGCCCACCAGCTCTGCGTCAACGTCCAGCTACCCCCGGAGCAGGGAGGGCTGGAGGGAAAGGCGATCTACATCGATACCGAAAATACGTTCAGGCCCGAGCGAATTGCGCAGATGGCGCGCGCGATGGGGCTAGACCCCGAGCGGGTGCTTGAGAACATCTACATCGCTCGAGCGCACACGACCGACCACCAGATGCTCTTGGCCGAGAAGGTTCAGGAGATGGCGAAGGAGGGCGATGTGAAACTCATCGTGGTGGACTCGCTAACCTCGCTCTTCCGGACCGAGTACTGCGGGCGGGGTGTGCTTGCCGAGCGGCAGCAGAAGCTGGGGCGCCACATCGCGGCGCTGCACAGGCTTTCGGAGCTGAACGACCTAGCTATCTTCGTGACGAACCAGGTGATGGCGAGGCCGGACATGTTCTTCGGTGACCCGACCAAGCCCATCGGGGGTCACGTGCTAGGGCATGCGATGACCGCGCGAATCTACCTGCGGAAGAGCAAGGCGAACACAAGGGTCGCCAAGCTCGTCGACCACCCTGGGCTGCCTCCTGAGAGCGCGACGTTCCAGATAACCGAGGCGGGAATCCGGGACTGAATCCGGAAGCTGCGGCGGTCGGGCTCTAGGGTACTGAGAATATCAGTGCCAGGTATTACCGAAATCCGACGCGAGAAATCTGCACCCACGCCTCGCGAGTGCAGTTATCTGAATTGTGGACCTAGTTTCACATCAAAAAAATATCGGTGCCAGGTGTTACCTAAATGGGAAGGTGCAGCATCGCCGAGAAAGTGTGTTCAGGTATCGAGAAAAGCGACCCGACGCCGAGAAAACTGAAGCTTGTCATCTACGATTTCGCTGGCGGGAGGATCCCGTTGAAGTTTTTTGATCATCCTCTTGGCAGCCTTAGCTTGGTTATCCTCTCGGCGGCCCTCTCAACATCCTTCTTGCTTTTCGCTCCCGCACAAACGCCTTTTCCAGATACAAAGAGCAGAACCACAACCTTTGGGTCATCGAGCCTAAATACCAGTCCGGGAAAAACTTCTGGCTCATACTCAGTGGTTTCGAAATTTCTAGCAATTTTTTCCAGATCGAACCCCCTGCCAAAGTCAATGGAAGCCACGATGTTTTGAACTTTGATTTTTGGCTCTGATTCAATCTTGACACCGGACCTTCGGAGCTTTTTGGTCAGATTTTTGATCGCAAGCTTGGCATCTTTCATACTTTTGGCACCAACACAATTCATCTTTCCGGAACTGAATATCAGAAAAGATGCGCGGGGCACCTCCGATCTATAAGCTATACCGGGAAAAACTTCGGGATCGTAATCAGCACCGTCTAGGGTTCTCGCCAGTTTTTCGAGGTTGAACTCGGTACCCTCGTAGGTAACAGATACCACTATATTCTGGATTTTGGTTTTCACCCTAGACATATTAACCGTATAATAAACTCTTACACACCCTACCTTGCTACTTTCGGTTCAGCCAAATATCGTGAGCGAGGCGATCGTTTGCGCGAGCTGAAAAATTAAATTCTAAAAAGATAGCGCATGTTAAGAAGCTTGCTGTTTCAGCTGTTTCTAGTACTCGATGCTATTGACGCACCCTGGGTCTGGCATTGAGGTCGCCTAGCTTGAAACTCATGTTTTGGCCCAGTGCTGAGTATCATGCAAAAATTCAAGGTTGTTTGTTGTAAGTATATAATGGGATTGTTGAATGATAAGCGCTTATGGCTTGATATCCACCGAGCCAGGTAAGACCGATGAAATCTTCCAAAGGGTGAAGAGTATAGAGGGTGTCAAGAAAGCGGAATGCGTGACCGGTTCCTACGACATTGTCGCCCGTGTTGAGGTCGACTCCCCCGAGAAGCTCGCCAAGGTGGTTTTTGGTGATATCCGAAGCATAGCAGGCATCACGAGCACCGCCACGCTGATCGTAACCGAATTGTAAGTTCATATCAACCGTATAACCACATATAACATTTTTTATTATGTTTATATTTCGCGAGTTCTTAGGTCGTTATTGGCGGTGATTTGCGGTTCAAGTTAGCTGCACCCGGACTCGAGCTTCAACTTGGGATCGAGGACCTAGACAAAGTTAGGATCCACGAGGAGATAATCCCCGAGCTGCTTGATGAACTCGTTGACGAGATAAAGTCGAGCGGCGCGGTCAGGGACCCAGTCATCGTCGACTCCAACACGCTAGTCGTGCTCGACGGTATGCACCGAGTCGCCGCGCTCAGGAAGCTGGGCTGCAGATACCTGCCCGCCTGCTTGCTCGACTATCAAAACCCAAACGTGCGCGTCGGCTGTTGGTATCGCACCATCCGGGGGGAGATGGGTGAATCGAAGTTCCTAGACTTATTCAGGCTGCCGGGGTTAAGCGTCGAACCCGCCCCGCCGGAAACGGCATCCAGAACTCTCGGGGGGCGCCAAGCATCCGCAGCCCTGCTCACAAAAGATGCCTGCTACTTGCTGAAGGGGGAAAGCGGTGAGATAAGGGAGAGCTACGCTTGGATGAAGCGGATCGAGCGCGCTCTGAGGGAGAGGGGGCTGAGGGTGAACTACGAGAACGAGCTCGACGCGGTGCGGCGGGCACGCTCCGGGGAAGTTGCCGCCGTGCTGATGGTTCCCGGGGTGAGGAAGGATGAAGTCATCGAGGCTGCCCTCTCTGGCAACGTGTTCGCCCACAAGACGACTCGACATGTCCTGTCGGTTAGGCCCATGTACGTCGACATTCCACTCGGGTGGCTGAAAGAAGATCGACCGCTCGAGGAACTCAACCGCACGCTGATCGAGCACCTCTCGAAGCGTAGGGTGAAGCACCTGCCGAAGGGTACACTATTCGAGGGTCGGAAATACGAGGGTGAACTTTGGATCTTTTGAAAATCAGGACTGCAATCAGGGAGGAGCCGATAAAGTTGGCGCAGTATTAAATGAATTTATAATGTGCCCAAGCTACTCATGAATGGTGGTAAGATAAAATTCTTATCTCTTGCAGTTATAGCTGCTCAATTAACAGATATTCCTTGGGAGGATATAGGAACGGGGGTAATAATATTTGTTGCAGCTATTATTGGGTTAGTTATTTTTCTTTCTCTTCTAAAACGGAGAGAACACAAGCCCCCCGTAGGAAGGACGCTAAGAGGGGAGAAATACAAAAAATCTAAAAAAGGATATTAAAAAAGTTAAATTTTAACTTTTGTGATTACTTCGCCTCTTTGATTATCTGTATGAGTTTGCCCTTTCATTAAATAAAAATCGGTGCTTCCGAGGTGAATTTCAGCTTCTCATTTTTCATAAAATTTCTTCAAGACTTTTAAGGTTAAACTTCGTGTCAGCACAACCGTTCTTGATGAGGAAGATCGCCTGACCGGGCAGATTCTTGTTTTTAAGGACCTCTCCCCCTTTCGTCAGTTCTTGGCTGCACGCAACTCCAACAACGCCCTCATACGAATTTTTCTCCAGTATTTGATATATGCACGTACCGCCGGGCGACACGTAAACATCGTATCCCCCCTCCTTCCCTAGCGCGGTTGCTCTGTTGATCAGACAGTCGGGGGAGCAGTGGGCGCAGTAGTATGAGGGAACCTTTGGGTCGAAACGTGCTCGACACCTGCTGTCCATGTATTTTCTCGAACAATGGGGCAGAAAAAGCGCTCTCTTTCTGGTTTTCAGAAACTTTTCTCTGTCTAAAAGATTTCTAGCGTGTATATCCACAAGATCTTCGACGAGTCTAGAAGCATCGGAGATATTTAAACCCGTGAGTTCGCGAATTTTGAGCTTCTCAGCCAACTGCCGTACACCCCTCCCGATTCTCCTGTGCATATTTTTTTCATATGCAGCCTTAACGAGTCCTCTGAAAAATGATTGGGGCACGCGCGACAGGTCAAAGCTAAACTTGTATGGCATGTTTATGGTGTTGGCGGTCAAGTCTTTAAAGTTTGAGACGAAAATTACAATGTCAGCACCCTGAACAGTTTGAATTGATGTCTACGAAACGATGAGGGGGTATATAAGCCCGACGATCATTTATTTCAATTCGTTAGCGTTTTCCGAATTAATCCTTTTTTTAACCAGAAAATTTCGCACGGTTCACCTGAGCCATTTAAAATGCCCATTTTCCTCGCTCAAAAATCGGGGCGATTTAATCGAGTTTTAGCGAATCGAATACCCTTGCGGGGTCACGTTTAGAGATTAAGGGGTTCCAGCTTGCTTGGATGGTGGTTTTTTAGGGGTCGAGTGTGGAATATAGTAAAAAGTTAAATTTTAACCAAGAAATCTGATTTTCTTCTTAATGGCTAAATTGTGGTTAAATTCCCACGATGGTCCAGACGATGGTAAGCACTATGCCTATGCCCAAAAAGCAGCCCACCATCTTGCCCATCGAGGCCGAGAGCGGTGTCCGTGCCTCCCTGATGCCGTGCTTTCGAAGATACTGGGCGACTCTTCCCTCCCACAAACCGGCGAAACCATCGGTGATCGCATCCCCTGCGGCGCCCCCGACTATCGCGCCGAGCACCCCAGCGAAGTTGGCTCCTATCAGTGCTGCTATCCCCAAGAAGCCCGTGTCGATTGCGCCGAAGACGATGTCGGCTGAGCATGACTTAATCGTCCTACCCCCGAGCCTCAGCGGAACCATGGAGAGGAATCCGAGCGCGAGCAGAGTTGGGCCAATCAGCGTTTTGTAGGCGTAGGCATAAGCTAGCGAGAGACTGCCCACCGCAACGAGCGAGATCACCAGCACGCTGACGAAGCCCACCAGCAAGCTTTCCCGTTTCACCCCATCACCGTTGGGTTCGTCAGCTTCCCACGAAGATCGGGCGCATCGAGAGCAGCTTGGGCAGCGCTAGCGGCCTGAATGGCATCCCCTTCGTTTTTCGCTTGATATCAGCCGCTAATCCCTTGGCGGTCATGAGCCTGAGCTTCTTCGTCCCCCGAACTCTGACCGGTAGCTTCTTGCCCTTCATTTCCTTACTCCCGATCACCAAAACGTAGTTGATCCATTCGCGTTCCGCGTCGCGCACTTTTTTGGCCACGGTCACGTTTCGGTCATCGACATCGACTCTGATTTTAGCTTTCCCAAGTGAATCGGATAATTTAACACAGTACTTCAAATGTTGTTCGGCAACCGGGATCAACCTGACCTGGGTGGGGGAGAGCCAGAGCGGTAGTGAAGGTGACTTTCCCCTCTTTGCATTTAGGTGTGCTTTTTCTAGGAGGGCGTACATACATCTTTCAATTGCGCCGCTAGGGGAGCAGTGCAGTATGATTGGATGTTTTTTCTTCCCTTCCTCATCGATGAAGTTGATGTTATACCTTTCTGCATTTTCAACATCTATCTGAACAGTCGAGAGGGCGGACGCTTTTTCGAGTGCATCGACGAAGTTGAACTCGAATTTCAGGACGAAGTAGAAGAACTTCCCACCCCAAACCTCAATCAGGACTGGCTTGTTAACAATTTTCACGAGTGATCGGATGAATTCCTTGTTGTTGTCATAGAAATCCTTTGTAAAACGTATGCCAACCTCATGATATTTTAAATCTAACCCTATGTTTTTCAGAACCTCTAGGCAGAACTTGAACTGTTTTTTGTGTTCTATCATCGCTTGGTTCATATCCCTGCAGAGTGTATGAAGATCGGGCATCGTGAAGGCCCTTAACCTTCTTAGGCCTGCGAGCTCGCCGCTCTTCTCCCGTCTGAAGCTGTACTTCGCCAGTTCATACATCCTGAGCGGCAAGTTCTTGTAAGAGATAGTCATTGTGCTCCCGATCAGGAACTGACCGAAGCATGCGGAAAACCTCAGGAAGTAGTTCTTTTCGGCGGACTCCACGACGTACTGGCGGGCGGGAAATCTGTGCAGGTAGCTTATCATCGCCGGGTGTTCGAAGTCGTACATCACGGGTGTCTCGACCTCCATCGCGCCGTATTCGGCTGATTTTCTGTTTACGTATTCTTCCAGAAGCCCTTTCATAAGCCTCCCCTTTGGGTAGTACCTGAGGTTACCGGGATCGGAGCCAGCCTCATAGTCAGCGAGTTCCAGCCTTCGCATAAGGCCTGCGTGTGGAGGCGCTTCTTTGACCGCTCGAACTTTTTCCATCTCATATCTCGCGAACTTCTCCAAGTTTTCATGTTTTCGGAAGTCAAACTTATTAACGGGTACAAGCTCGCCATTGGGGTTCATTATGTACCAGTCCGACTTTGCCTTCTCCTCGGCTTTCAGGGCTTCAGACACCACTCCAGGCTCCTTTTCCTTCACCGCTTCGGCGGGCGAAATGCTTCTCGAAAGCTCCGACAGCGGATGCCCCTTGCAGCTGAGCCTGAACGCCTTATACCAGCCGAAGGGCAGGCGGTGGACCTCCAAACCCTGCTCGCGCAGCGCGTCGCGGGTGGCGTCGAGCAACTCGATGGCGACCTTTGGGGGGGCGAGCGAGGAGCTTAAGTGAGCATATGGGTAGAGCGCCACTCGTTCGGCTTCGACTTTCCGGGCGATGTCGGCGATCTCTCGGGCGGCATTCTTGGCTATTGCATCAGCCTGACCTTCATCCTCTTCCTCCGCAGCGGTGAAGACAACGAGTACTTCCTCGAGGCGCCCTGAGCGCTGCTCGGCCGGCACCTCCTCCGCCACGGGGGTGCGCTGCTTCGTTTCGAACTCGAGGTAATCGGCGTGGATCAGCAGGATTCGCAAGCGAGCACCGCGCGAATTTGATTGTCCAAGTTTAATAAAGTTATATCCATACCCAAGTGCTATTTAATTTTCCCGTTCTTTGCCAGAAAGGTCACGGAATTGTTATATTTTCAAAATCTCTTCCTTTATTGTTCTGTGGGTTTCGATCACGGGAAATGTTGTGTTTATGAGGTAGATTTCAAGGTGGCTGAAAAAATCTTGGAAGAACTGTCGTCTCAAATAGTTTTTACGAGAATCTTTTACTAATAGGTGAGGGTTGCAGAAGTCCACGGTTTCCATGTATTTAACCGCTTCATTGGGCATCAACTTTCTAACAATGGTATCGTCTTCTGGGTCACGCTTTAACAGGATGGCTGTTCTCAATGTGGTCATGGGTAGTATTTTCCCCTTTCCAACTATCCACCTAACATCTACGATAGCTCTACCCCTATCGTCAAACTCTGCCTTCTCAACGAGTTTCTTGTATTCACCCCACGTATCTGCGATGTCCGCTTGAATGTAAAAGTTTTTCTCGGAACCGAATGCAACGTCTTGATCAGCCATGAAGCGGACAAAAAACCAGTCATCAGATACAACGCGAACGCCTTTAAGTCTGAGAAGACCGTAGGTATGCGTTGTTTTACCTGTTCCTGAGGGCGCTATTAAGCAGACCCCTCGTCCACCTATGTCCACACAAGCACCGTGAACAGCATGTATACCATGGCCATCCTCGAGGATGTCACTGGCGATGCTCAAAGCTATGGATTTTATCCAACCGTAGTAGTCCACGTTGATCAGAAAAGCTGTTTTCGAAAGCTTGTCATAGATTATGCGTTGTTTTTCATCACCATCTTTTAATACCAACATTCTCCCGTGAGAACGAACGTGTGCAGACATGGGATAAAAGTTTTCTTCCCAACGTTCCTTCACATATTTGATACCCGTCAAAAGTTTGATGCAGCATCCATATATCTCCGCTCTCTTTTCATAGAGAATATTTTCTTTGTATTTTTCCATCAACGCGTTTTTGTCTTCGATGGAGATTAGTTCGACTTCATATTTTGATGTCATCGGCAACAACCTCTTTACTCCAATTCTAACGAATTTCCTTAACTACTTTTCTCGTGAGGCAGTCGGGTTTAAACCCTGGAGAAAAAACTTGATTGGTTCCATGAAGCGTTTTTGCTACCGGTGCGGCGCGCTCGAGGCGGAGCATGGCCCATTGATCGGGGGGCTATGCCAGCGGTGCTTCGCCGAGGAGAACCGCCTCCTTCAGGCGCCAGCGGAGCTCGAGGTCACGATCTGCGGGCGATGCGGGGCCCACTTGATCGGAAAGCGATGGCACGAGGCGGGCGAAGGAGATGCCACCGCTAACGCAGTTCGAGCGATCGTCCTTTCGAGCCTAAAGGTTGCACGCCTGACCGATGCGGGGATGAAGTTCCTTCGCCCTCACGAGGTCCCCGAACTCGAGCTTCGGGTCGAGCCAAAGCTGGCCAAGGGGGTAATCGAGGTCTGGGCGAATGGGAAAGTTCACGAGCTTCAGGTCAAGCCCCAGCTCGAAGAGGCGCGCATAAAATTCACGCTCAAGCGAAGTACTTGCGACGTATGCGGCCTCAGGAGTGCTCGCCACTACGAGGCGATCCTGCAGGTGCGAGGGAAGCTCACCAGGGAGGAGTGCTCAGAAATCAGAAAAATGCTCGAGCAACTCGCAGCCGAGGCGGGCAAGCGCGACCGATCCGCGTTCATCGCCAACGTCGAGGAGCGGCGAGAGGGTCTCGATCTCTACGTGAACCCGGTGAGTTTGGCGAGGCAAATGGTGTCGATGCTCAAATCGGGGTTCGGGGCCGAAATCAAGGAGAGCGCGAAGCTCGTGGGGCAAACCAGAGATGGCCGCCGAAAGTTTAGGTTCTCCATCCTCGCTAGGCTCCCGAGCGAGAGAGGTTAGTTTTAAGCGGGAAAAATCATAGCTTTAAGGCGTGATGAGATGGTCGAGTTAACGGGTTCAAAGGCGCTGTTCGAGGCGTTGAAGGTGGAGGGCGTGAAGCACATCTTCGGCATCCCGGGCGGAGCGGTAATCCCGGTCTACGATGCCCTCTACGACGTGCACGAGATCCGGCACATCCTGACGCGGCACGAGCAGGGCGCGGCGCACGCAGCCGATGGATACGCCAGGGCGCTTGGGAAGCAGGGAGTTTGCATGACGACCTCTGGGCCTGGGGCGACAAACCTCACAACGGGCATCCTGAATGCCTACATGGACAGCTCGCCCGTGGTCGCGATAAGCGGGCAGGTTCCAGTCCAAGCGTTGGGCGCCGACGCTTTTCAAGAGGCAGACATGCTCAGCGTGATGATGCCCATCACCAAGCACAATTTCATCATTCACCGCATCGAGGAGCTGCCGAGTGTGGTGAGACTGGCCTTTAAGATTGCGATGACGGGGAGGCCCGGCCCCGTGCACATCGATCTGCCGAAAAATGTGCAGGCGTCTAAAGCCGATCTGAAGATACCAGCCCAGATAAAATATGAAAAGTTCCTCAAATTCGAGCCCGATGCGGGGCAAGTGCGAAAAGCCGTCGATATGCTCACCAAAGCCGAGCAGCCCGTGATCTTCGCAGGGGGCGGGATCGTGTGGTCGGGGGCATCGAAGGAGCTCATCGAATTGGCAGAGCTTCTGAACGCCCCGGTTACGACCTCGCTACTGGGCAAGGGGACCATCCCCGAGGACCACCCGCTCGCGCTTGGGATGCTGGGGATGCACGGACGGATGGCCGCGAACACCGCGGTGACCGAATCGGATATGTTGCTCGCGGTTGGAGTACGATTCAGCGACCGTTCGACCGGCGACGTGAGCTACTTCGCTTCCAAAGCCAAGATAATCCACATCGACATCGATCCCGTTGAGATCGGAAAAAACGTGCGTGTGGACCTACCCATCATCGGTGATGCAAAACGCTCGCTCACCGCAATCATCAAGGAGCTCCGTTCGCGCGCTAAGCGTGGGCGAGCAAGCGGGTGGCTCGAGCGGGTGAAAAAGCTGCGTGGGGAGTTCGCCCCCCGAATGGACTACGACGAGGTCCCCATCAAGCCCCAGCGCGCGATTAAGGAGATCCAAGGCGTGCTCGATGAAAACGCGATAATCGTTACCGAGGTGGGGCAGTGCCAGATGTGGGCGGCCCACTTCTACGTGGTCCGGAAGCCCCGACATTTCATCACCTCGGGTGGTCTGGGCACGATGGGATTTGGGTTCCCAGCTTCGATGGGCGTGAAGGTCGCACGCCCGGAGTGCGATGTCGTGAACATCGCTGGGGACGGGAGCTTCCTGATGAACTCCCAAGAGCTGGCAACGGTCGTGGAGAACGAGATAAACGTTGTTTCTTGCATCTTCAACAATCGCTACTTGGGGATGGTGAAGCAATGGCAAGACATGTTCTTTGGGAAGCGCCGCTCTGCCACTAATCTCGGCAAAGTACCCGACTTCGCGAAGCTCGCCGAGGCTTACGGCGCATGGGGCGATCGCGCAGCAAAACCGAGCGAGGTGGCTCCAAAGCTGCGCGAGGCTCTGCGTTGCGGGAAGCCTGCTGTGCTCGACATCCCGATCGACCCCGATGAACACGTGCTGCCAATGGTTCCAGCCGGAGGGCGAATCGATCAGATGTTGACCTAGGTGAACCCATGAAGATCCGAATCTTCTCCGTGCTCTGCGAAAACGTCCCTGGGGTAATGATGCGGATCACGCGCGGTTTCACCCGACGCCAGATTAACCTAGATTCGATCACAGTTGGAATCGAGCCCACAGGACTTGCGCGCATCATCCTGATGTTTAAGGCGGACGATCACATGGCCGAGCTGATGCGCAGGGTGCTCTCCCGCTCGGAGCCCGTCGTGGACGTCGAGGTGATCGAGCCCGAGCGAAGCATTGTCCGGGAGGTGGCGCTGCTCAAGACCCGGAAGCTGAACGAGAAGCAGCTCTTGCAGGTGATGCAGCAGATCGAGCAGGTGGGCGGTCAGGTGCTCGAGTCCAAGGGTAACGTGGTTATCGCCGAGCTCAGCGGAGAGCACGACGAGATCGAGCGCACGATTAAGACATTGGGCCCAAAAGTGTTAAAAGAAGTCGCTCGCTCGGGGCAGGTCCTTATATCGCGTGAGGTGAGTTAGGGGAGGTGTTGGCACGGCGAAGATTTACTACGATAAAGACGCCGACCTGAGCGTGCTCAAAGGCAAGACCATAGCGATCATAGGCTACGGCAACCAAGGGCAGGCGCAGTCCAACAACCTCCGCGACTCCGGGTGCAAGGTGACCATCGGGAGCATAAAGGATGCTAGTTATGAGCAAGCTGTAGCGGATGGATTCGAGATTTACGATATCTCCGAAGCCGCGCGACGGGGAGACATCGTCCACATGCTCATCCCCGACGAGTACCAGGCACAGGTCTACCGCGAGAAGGTCGCCCAGCACATGAAACGCGGCAAGGTGCTTTGCTTCAGTCACGGGTTCAACATCAACTTCAAGCAGATCGTTCCACCACCTGAGGTCGACGTGATCATGATCGCCCCGAAGGCACCGGGAGCGATCTTGCGACGCATGTATCAGCAGGGCTCCGGAACGCCTGGGTTGCTTGCAGTTGCACAGGATGCGAGTGGTCAAGCGAAGCAGCTTGCCCTAGCGCTCGCCAAAGGGGTTGGGCTGACCCGGATCGGGGTGGTCGAGACGACGTTCAAGGAGGAAGTTGAGACCGATCTCTTCGGGGAGCAGGTCGTGCTCGTGGGCGGGGTCTCGGAACTGATGAAGGCCGGGTTTGAGACCTTGGTTGAAGCGGGATATCAGCCGGAGATAGCTTACTTCGAGTGCATCAACGAACTCAAGCTTATCGTCGACCTCATTTACGAGCATGGAATCGAGGGGATGATGAAGGCCGTCAGCAACACCGCTGAGTATGGTGGCAGGACCAGGGGCAAGTGGGTGATCGACGAACGTGCCCGTGAGGTGATGAAGAAGATCCTCGCGGACGTCCAGAGCGGTAAGTTCACGAAGGAGTGGGTCGCGGAAAGTCAAGCGAAAATTCCGAACCTGCAGAAGATGCGTGAGGCGGCGAAGGAGCACCTTGTTGCGAAGGTTGGACGAGATCTGCGCAAGTGGGCTGGTATCGAGAAGTAATGAACGCGTTTTTACATCGCGGAAAATTAAATATAGCCCGAGGGTAAACTTTCTAGGAGGTTGGACCGATGAAGCTTCGTAGCCGAGAGGTCGTTTCTGGTCTTGAAGGTTTGCCCCGACGCGCGCTCCTGAAAGCCGATGGTTTGACCGACGCCGACATCGAGCGCCCGTTCGTCGCGATAGCAAACTCTTACAACCAGGTGGTTCCAGGGCACCTTCACCTCCGAGAACTGGGCGAGGCAGCTGCAGCCGGGATTCGCGCGGCTGGGGCAACACCTTTCGAGTTCAATACCATAGCGATCTGCGATGGGCTGGCACAGGGACACATTGGCATGTGCTTCTCGCTCCCTTCGCGCGAGGTCGTGGCTGACAGCGTGGAGCTGATGCTTGAGGCCCATCGCTTCGACGCCGTGGTTGCAATCGCGAGTTGCGACAAAATCGTCCCCGGAATGCTCATGGCCCTCGCGCGGGTCAACATTCCAGCGATCATGATTACAGGTGGCCCCATGATGCCGGGGGAGTGGCAGGGACAACCCTTGGACATCATAAGCGCCTTCGAAGCTGTTGGAGCGGTTAAGGCAGGCAAGCTCAGTGAGCGCGAGGCGCGGGAGATAGAGGATCGGTGTTGCCCGGGTTGCGGCTCCTGCGCGGGCCTGTTCACCGCCAACACCATGGCGTGCCTAAACGAAGCGATTGGGATGTCGCTGCCAAGTATGGGAACTGTCCACGCCGTCGATGCGAAGAAGCGGAGGCTGGCGAAGCAAAGCGGTGCACAGGTCGTCAAGCTGCTACGTCAGGGCATAACGCCCTGCAGGATAATGACGCGCGCGGCTTTCGAGAACGCGATTATCGTCGACATGACCATAGGCGGCTCGACCAACACGGTGCTCCACCTGCCGGCGATCGCTCACGAGGCGGGGGTAAAGCTCTGCCTGGACACGTTCGATCGGCTCAGCCGGCGCACGCCCCACATCTGTAACTTGCGGCCGGAGGGAAGTCACACGATGCTCGACCTCGAGCGAGCAGGCGGCGTGCCCGCTGTGATGAAGCGGCTCGGCAGGTTGATCCGGGGGAGCCCGCTCACGGTCACCGGGCGTCGAGTTCGCGAGAATTTGAAGTTCGTGAGATCCAGCGGATCAGACGTGATCAGGCCCTTGACTAAACCATATCACCGCGAGGGGGGCATAGCGATTCTGTATGGCAGCCTCGCCCCCCAAGGTGCAGTGGTCAAATATGCGGGTGTGAGACCGCGCATGCTCCGCCACTGTGGGCCAGCGAGGGTGTTCGGTCGGGAGGAGGATGCGGTCAAGGCAATCTTGGGCGGACGAATCAAGCGTGGTGATGTGGTCGTAATTCGATACGAAGGTCCGAAGGGTGGCCCGGGCATGCGGGAGATGCTCGCCCCGACCGCCACCATCGCCGGGATGGGCTTGCTCGAATCGGTTGCCCTCGTGACAGACGGGCGCTTCTCAGGGGGAACGCGCGGTGCCTGCATAGGACACGTCTCACCGGAGGCAGCCGAGGGGGGACCGATAGCCGTTGTACGCGAGGGTGATAAAATTTTGCTCGACATCAGGCGACGCAAGCTCGAGCTACTCGTGCCCGGCCCGGAGCTCAAGGAAAGGTTGGTCCGCTTCAAGCCGCCTGAGCCCCGCGCCAAGAAAGGTTATTTAGAGCTTTACCAACGCATTGTGAGTTCTGCAGCCGAGGGCGCCATCCGCAGGTGATTCAGTGGGCATGACGATTGCAGAGAAAATCCTTGCCCGAGCTTCAGGCCGTAAACGGGTTAGCCCGGGAGAAATCGTCGAAGCGTCGATAGATGTGGCGATGACTCACGATATCGAAGGCCCGATGGTCGTGGAGGGCTTACGCGAGCTTGGCACCAAGAAGGTCTGGGATCCCAACAAGATCGTCGTCGTGTTTGACCATCAAGTCCCGGCGAACTCGATTGATGCGGCACTGAATCATATCATGCTCCGCGAGTTCGTGGCCGAGCAAAAAATTCCTGATTTTTACGATCTCTTCGAAGGCATATGCCACGTGGTTTTACCCGAAAAGGGCTTTGCGCTGCCGGGGCGCCTTATCGCGGGCACAGACTCCCACACCACCACCTACGGCGCATTCGGGTGCTTTGCAACCGGCATCGGCTCTACCGACATGGTTGCGGTCTTCGCCAGGGGGGAGCTTTGGTTTCGCGTGCCCGAAAGCGTTAGGACGACAATTGAAGGCAGGCTGCCGAAACGCGTTATGTCAAAGGATCTAATAATGAAAATAATTGGTGAAGTCGGGGTGGATGGCGAGACCTATCGCTCGGTAGAATTCGTTGGGCCAGGCATGCGTAACATAAGCATGGCGGGAAGGATGACGATGTGCAACATGGGGGTTGAGATGGGGGCAAAAGCCGCGATCGTACCTCCAGATGGCCTGACAACAAGATATCTCAGGAGCAGGGCGAGGGGACCTTACAAACCCGTGTACGCTGATCGGGATGCTGCATACGTTGAGGAACGCTCATTCGATGTGAAAAAGCTCGAGCCGCAGGTGGCGTGTCCACACAGCGTTGATAACGTGGGAGCGGTGAGCGAAGTTGAAGGCGTAGAAATCGATCAAGCATTTCTCGGCAGTTGTACAAACGGCAGATTTGAGGATTTGGTGGAGGCAGCCAAGATTGTAAATGGCAGACAAATTTCGAAGAGGGTAAGAATGTTGGTCGTGCCGGCCTCGAGAGAAATATACCTGAAGGGCCTCGAGCGTGGCCTCCTCGCCATTTTTGCTAGGGCAGGTGCACTCGTTGAGGCTCCTTCTTGCGCGGCTTGTATGGGGGGACACATTGGTATTCTCGGCCCGGGTGAGGTTTGTATTTCGTCGTCGAACCGCAATTTCAGGGGGCGCATGGGGAGCCCCAAGGCGAAAATTTACTTGGCCTCTCCCACGACGGTTGCCGCATCCGCACTGAAAGGGAAGATAACTGATCCGAGGGACTTGTGATGGCGCGCGTTTGGGTTTTTGGGGATAATGTCGATACGGACCAAATCATCGCGGGGCGCTACTTGGTAAAGCTTGACCCGCGCGAACTCGCCAAACATGTCATGGAAGCGGCGGACCCGAAGTTCGCGTCCAAGGTCCGCAAGGGAGATGTGATAATCGCGGGGCGCAACTTTGGGTGTGGCTCCAGCCGCGAGCGAGCGCCTCTTGCACTGAAGACTGCGGGCATTTCAGCGATTGTGGCCGAGTCATTTGCCCGAATATTTTACCGCAATGCCGTGAACCGAGGTCTGCTGGTGTTGACCTGCGCCGGCGTGCGAAGGGGATTCAAAACAGGTGCCAAGGTCAGAGTCGACATGCCAGGAAGCAAGGTGCATAACTTGAGCACGGGTCGAACTTTTAAGGTCGAACCGCTACCAGATTTCATCCTCACCATACTCCGCGCTGGAGGCCTGCTCCCGTACTTGAAGCGATCCGTTGGTAAAGCTGGTCGGTAAGGTTGCCAATATTTTCAGATTAAGTTTGTAAACTTGTGGGGCTTAACTTCAAGTTTGTTTTAACTACGACAAAAACTTTAAGAAGATAAAAATAGGTATTTTATAAACCTCAGGAGCGAAAAGCATGAAAGCCGAGGACTTCAAAGGCATGGAAAAAGTTAGGCGAGAATATCTGACCAAGATAAGGCAGCTTTCTTTTTTGGAGTTTAGTCGGGAGAAGTGGGAAAAACTGAGAAAACTTGTCTACAAGGTGATTCCCCTCGATGTGGATGTAGTTATTGATGACACGACGTTAAGGGAAGGAGTTCAGATGGCAGGGATAGTCAGCCCTCACCCCTCAGATTCGTGTAGGATAGCTTGCTTACTTCGAGACATCGGCGTTGAAAGGCTCGAGGTCCTGACCTACACCAAGTCAGACCAAGAGGCGATAAGGCGGATGAGAGACGAGAACTTAGGAGAAATATTGGCTGCTTGGTCCAGAGCCGCAAAAGAGGATATCGATCTTGCACTGAAACTAGATTTTAAACAGATCGGCATCTCCCATCCAGTTTCCTACATTCACTTTGAGAAGTGGGCCGATAAACCTTTGGAGCAACTTTTCACGAGGGTCACGGAGGCGGTGGAATACGCAAGGGACCACGGTTTGACTATATTCGTGCATGGTGAGGACAGCACCCGTGCGGACTGGGAGTTCGAGAAGGCGTTCATAAACATGGTGGCAGATGCAGGAGCAAGCGTGTACAGGATCTGCGACACCGTTGGATGTGGCGTGTCCGACCCCAAGGCCCCACTACCGTATGGAATCCCGGCGAAGATCGCACATATAAAAAAGGAAACGAAGATACCGTACGTTGAAATCCACGCCCACGATGACCTCGGCAACGCCGTGGAAAATACAATGGCGACGGTCAGGGTGACATCTGGGCTCTATGATAAGGTGTACGTGAGCACGACTTTTCTCGGGTTAGGAGACCGGGCCGGGGGCGCTGAGACGGAGAAAGTCATCTTGAATTGTTACCTGCACCACGGCATCGACAAGTGGAATTTAAGCCCCCTGCGAGAGCTCGCCATGTTCATAGCCTCTTCCACAAACTTCCACATGCCAGTGAACAAGGCGATCGTCGGCGACTCCGCGTTTGCGCATGAGTCGGGCATACACGTTCATGGGATAAGTACCCTTCCGCTTACCTACGAGACCTTCCCTCCGGAACTCGTGGGACATGAGAGGACAATTGTAGTCGGAATGCGTTCTGGAAAGCATGGAGTGAAGCTGAAGCTAGAGGAACTCCTAAAACGCGAGGTGGACGAAAATGATCCCAAGCTCACCCAATTTGTGGAGTTGGTCAAGAAAAAATTTGTCGAGGGGAGGAGAAGATATCCCATAGGTGAGGATGAGTTCAGGCGTCTGGCCCGCAAAGTAGGTTTTTATGAGGTATGAGATTCGTGTTCCGGGTGGGAAGAGTTAAAGTTAAATTTTAACTTTTTTTTACAATATTCCCACTCTCGCCCTGAAAAATACACCATCCGAGCAAGTTAAAGCCCCCAAATCAGCAAACGTAGCTCCGCAAGGACATTCGATTCGCAAAAACTCCCCTAAAATCGCTT
>JAUWYN010000034.1 GCA_030615805.1 Hadesarchaea archaeon
TTTTCCATGACCATCCCGCCGAGGCTTTGGGTGTGGGTTGTTTATAAGAGGGAAAAGTTAGGGGGGAAAAGTGGCGCTATCTGAAGATTCGAACCCGGTCTATCGCGGTGGTTTTTGATACCTCTCGGCCATCTCGACAAATTCCCGATTTTTCTATAGGCTCTCCGCATCCTCATGAACTAATTAGTCCACTTTGTGAAATAAAATTTATTCGAGAGTGGGAGTGGCGCGGCCGGCGAGATACAAACCTGCACCAAGTCCTTCTTTGTTAGATTTAAATAACATCTGTTAGATTTATAAAACACTTCTTAAAGAGAGCCGCAGACCTATATTGGTCTATATTAGCTTAGAACTCACTCAGTCCCTTCTGCCCTCGCTCCCGGGTCACAACTCGCTCAAAGGTGTAGATGGGTGGCCTCCCGATCTGCACGTACTCCAGCTGTGTTTCCCTTAGGAGCTTCAGGGCGCTCGAGGTTATCGAAGGCGCCACCAAGATGCCCCTGACGCGCTTTCCGAGCCTTTCACTCAGCTCCTCCACGTAGCGCTTGAGTTGACTCACCCCGGCAAGCTCAGCTCGCCCGCGCTTGAATTCTATCGCCATGCCATTTCCATCCCGGTCGACGCCGTAGAGGTCAATCATGCCGTACTTCGTCTGTTTCTCCCGCTCAAGTGGCTTGAAGCCCGGCTCGATCAAGCTTGGCTCGTTGAAAGCCACGTTGATTAAGTCTCGCTCGGATCCCACGAGGTAGAGCTCCTCCTGATCGACGAGCTCGAAGGATGCGGCCAGCTTCAGGCTCCTGAACAGAACTAACAGCTTCTCTTTCGGTCGCTCCCGCGTGGAGATGAGTTGCAGGCCTTCCTCGCCCAGGCGCGCGCTCGCCTCGCAGCCGGGCGGGTTCCAGTTCACGGGTTCCCGCTTCTTCATTTGGTGGACGAGCAGGGTCCCATCTGGTTTGAGCATCACCACACGCTCGCCTTCGGGGAGCACTGAGCCAGCCCTTCCCACGTAGTTGACCACACAGGAACCGACGAGCATGGTAAGTTGTTTGTTCCTTATCGCTGCGTTCACGAGTTCCTTCGCATCCTCGAAGCTAGGTTTCGTCAGCACCCTCAATTTTGAGACCTCGCGCCGCTAACGGGCACTTCATTTTTGTTGTCAAGAGAAATAAACCAAATGGCCCTATTTTCCACCTCTTAATTTCACCCACTTGCCCTTCTCCCGCCCGCCCTCATCGTAAAACATCCAGGTCAGCCGCGGCGTTGTCTTGGACATATCCTTTATCGCTTGAATTACCAATTTTCTATCCAGGTCATTGTCGTTCACCTTTGTGAATCCCCAGAGCGCGCCGCTTGCTTCCTTCCATAGTTTGATGTTTTCATAGGCCCATTCATGCCCCGCGTTGTATTTTTTCACGATTCTTTGGATTTGCTCGAACTCCTCAGCGGTTACGGCCTCTTTCGTCCGATAGTGAAGCGTTCTCCCCATTCATCCCGCCGAGGCTTTGGGTGGATGTTCTTTATAAAGGAGAAAAGTGGTGTACTTGGCAGAATTCGACCGTTGGCAATTATCCGCGAGCAGCTAGCAAACTTTTATTGTTTCCCGACGCAATGAGGTTGGTGTTGGAGTGGAATTCTGGGAGCTCGTGGGTGTCTGGGTCGTCAAGGTGGTCTTCTTCACGCTGGTATGCTTTTTCCTGGGGTGGCTGGGGCTACGGGTGCTCGATGCTTTGACTCCGAAAATCCACCAGCGGGAGCTGATAGGGAAGGACCCGCGCGCGGTGGGCCTGTTTATCTCGGGCTTCCTCATCTACCTCGGGCTGGTGACCCACGGCGCCGTGACCACACTCCCCGGAGGGCTGGTGGTCTTGGACCCTATTTTACGGAGACTTGGGCTGATCGCCGTGGCCTTCGTGGTTACCCTGCTCCTCTCCGTCGGGATGTTTAACCTCCTCGACCGGCTGACTCCCAAGATACCCTTCAGCAGCCTCCGCAAGAGTTCCTTAGGGACCGGGTTCTACGTCTTCGGCTACTTCGTCTTCCTCGGGCTCATCACCAACGCCGCTTTCGCAGCCGCCTTCTAGGTGCTGTGAATGAAAAAGCTCGCACTCGTTTGGCTCCTGATACTCACCTCAATTGCCTCAGCGGGTACCAGCCTCGCAACCCCATCGAGCAGCTTCTCCACGAGTGATGGGGAGAAATACGACGACTGGGGCTTCTACCGCACCCGGTGCTGGGGGGAGGACGGATTCTTTCAGGTTGTCGATACCAACTTCCGACCGGCGATAGCGTTCGAGAGCCTGGGGGAGTGGGAGGGCAAGGCGTGGGAGGTTGGCGAGAGGCTTGCGGGGCAGTACTCGGGGAACGAGCTCGCGGAGCAAGTCTTCGCCTATGCCCGAGATCACGTGACCTATACCTCCGATGCGATCCAGTTCGGCTACGATGAGTTTGCCCGCAACGCCGACGAGGTGGCCGAGGAGATCGAATCCCAGGGCTCCTCCCGCGGCGACTGCGAGGACTACTCCGTCCTCCTTGCGGTGATGTTCAGCGCGGCGGGCTTCCGGTCGGCTGTGGTGCTTGCCCCAGAACACGCCGCAACGCTCGTCCACCTGCCCGACTACCCGGGGGCGAACACCTACTGGAACTTCAAGGGCGAGGGCGGCTGGGTGTGGGCCGAGGCCACGGGGCGGACGAACCCCCTTGGCTGGACCCCTTCCGACTTCATGCGCTCCGACCTCCTCGCGTACGAGATCGTGGAGGAAAATGTCTTCGCAGCCGGAGCGTCTGAGGCGCTAGCCCCGAGCGATGGGGGCGGAATGCTTTTCGGGGGGTCGTCTTTCTTCTCGATAATTTTCTTCCTCTTTCTGCTCTCGGCTCTCCGAAGACGGTAAGCCGATTTCAAGTGGTGCGGCCGGATAGGTTCAAACTAGCGTTCAAATCTTTCAGATGATTTTAGGCAAGAATCGGGCAAGATTTAAGCAAGGTTTTTGCTCGAAATCTGCGAGTCGGGCAATGATGTAACCCATGCAGTGGGTGCGCCCCGAAAGCTGACTCACTTAAAGACGAACTCACAATCCGGGTTAACAGCCTTGCTGGATTTTACCTTGATTTCTATGCCCCGTGCCATTTTCACGTTTATTTCGGTCACTTTGCAACGGTGATGTGGAGTATCAGGGGATAATCTCTAACTATCAGGTTTTGGACGACTAAATTTCCATTTTCAACCTAGCCAATCCAACCACGCCAAGAATAGAGTTGAAGCAAGAATAAAAGAAAGGGAGAACACCGAAACTGTAAGAGAAGGCAGACGGCCGATGACTATCATCTGCTCAAAATGCAACAGCAAGAACATAAAGCAAGTAGTGAGGCGAATGAAGACCAAATACGGAAGAGTAAATAGAAAGTTTCGATGCGAAAACTGCGGCTACGCCTGGACGGAAGAAAGAGGCCGCTGAGAAGATTTTCGTTTCTTCGCTCGAACCCGTCGATAGAGGATTACGCTGCCGGAGAGGACGCCCCCTGCAAGTGCTATAATCGCAGGTATGATAAGCCATGTCTTCTTTACCCTTTCTAATTTGAGAGTATACGTGTTGTCTGACCCTTCGTAGACATGGATTGTGAAATTCGTCGTTAGGTCCTTTGTGCTGACGGTAATGTTGTAGTCGCCCGCGAAACCTCTGAACTCTAGTTGACCGTTCGAGTCTGTTTTCATATGTAGGCGAGTTGTCCAATTCTCCGTGAGAAGTCTTCTCAGCGCGTAACATGATTCTCTGGGCTGATCGCTTACATCGAAAAGTCCCAATTTAGTCCCAAAGTAGTCGGCATCCCTAGAGAAAAAGTAGGTTATCTGTCTCATAGGTTGCTTACTGAACGCGATCGTATAGAATTTCTCTATCCATTCTATCTTGAGCTCTTCATCCCAACTTCTTCTATGCCAATACCCTAAGTTAGACGTGAAGTCTCCGGGTGCATTGAATGCGGTGATATGAACGGGTATGGATAATGTACCATACCAGTCGAGTATTCGTGAGATCGATGCTAAATCTCTGAAAGGAAATGGGAATTGGCCGCCAAAGACTGATCCCCACTCCGGTGGTAATTCGGCTACCGAGCCGTAAGTCATCCACAAGGCTACTCCGTCGTGATCAATTCCGTACTCGTCGAGATTCGAGATGTAGGTGTACGGATCCGCTCCTTGGTCCGAGCAAAAACCACATGGCCAATCGAAAAATAGGAGGACTTTGGCCGTGGGGTCGGCGCTCTTAATAGCTGCTACTCCAGTCTTGATAAAGTCGATATTCTGATCCAGTGTAAATCCCAGATAATGGAGTTCCCTATGAGGGTTGTGAACTATTGTCCAATAGTCTATGTAGAGTGCAACTGCGCTGACTGACGTGTAGACATGTTCATAGATCTTGGTTCTTAACTCCTCAAAGGTAAGGCTCAAAAGCCCAACATCCCATGAGTTAGGACCAGGCTCAAGGAGAATGAGCCCCTCGCCCCCAAATCGAACGCCCATCTTTGTCAGACGCTCAAGTTCAGATGTTGGAGGCAAAGTCCCCATATTGTATTGGCCGAGGTGAGGTTCGGTAAGAATCCAGAAGAACCCCCACAATCCATAATTTATCCCTGTGTTGAGACGTATGTGTTCTTCAAGTGAATCTGTTCCTTCACTTATCCATTCTGTATCTATTCTGTATCTACATTCTGTATCTACTCCAAACAAAAAGTCATGGGTGATCTGAGAAATCGTGACGTCCCCGTCCTGCACAGGTTTGCCATTTTCATCGACGATACGTAGAGTGACGTTTCCCTTCCTGTATTTTTCTATGTCTTGTAGAGCTCTTTCAAGTTCCAAGTTTTCCGCAGTCCATAATGTCTGGTTGAGACTTGAATCTGCAAAAAGCGCTTTCTGAACATTATCAGCCATCGAATCGGCTTGCTGCAATAGCTCTTCTGCAGACTGTATGTTCGGAAGCACATCCTCCGAAAAGGCGTAGCCTTCATCTAGAAATCTTTCGTAGCTCTCTCTTAGAACTCTGCACTCTGTTTTAGCTATTTCATAGTTCAGGTGTATGGTTATTGTCTCGCCCTGTCTCCTAAGTGTAAAGCCGTTACCATCGTTGTCAGCTCTCAGTATCACCCTTCCGAAACCCGGCACGGTCCAAGGAAGATTGAGGACATGCGGCGTATTGAGGCTTAGCACGAACATTCCGCGGTCATGGGCGAATACGCCTCCGGTCACCCTCCAATAGAGATCTGTCGTGTAGGCCGGATATGTTGGGTATTCGAGCGAGGTATCTGTGGAAAACTGCTCGATTAGGATGCCGCTTGAACTATATGCTGTGAGTTTCACTGTACCTGCAGGTTTCACAGCGAAATCCTGCACGATGACATCCTTGTTTTCTGTATCAATAAGAGTGTCAATTGTCGGCAGCCATTCATTGCTACCCCACGCTACCAGTATTTGACAACCTTCATAGATAGGTAGACCCCTTGTACTCGGTATAGGATAGTCAAGGCGTTCCGGTCTCTCAAAAGAAAGAGCATAGTATCCTCCGGCATCTGTAATCGCATGTCCATATTTCATCCCCGTCGGACCAATGCTATGGGCAATGACAAATACTCCTGTAACTGGACTACCTTCAATGTCATACACGTAGCCGTGGACCCTGACAAAGTCGGCCAATGCAACGTCAGCCTGGATAGGGTCAATATAATATCTGGAATAATCTGCCGCGCCCACATCAGTCCCATCAAAAGTATCAAGGGTCCAAACTGTGGACGGGGGCCCTTCTTCTTCGATCGGCCCCCTGATCGCAGAGTAAATTCCTGGCGGTTTATCTGGTCCTTTTAACATTAAGTAGGCGCCGACCCCCGCGATGACAAGGACGACGACTATCACTGCCGCCATTATGGTCTTGCTCACCCCTTTTTCTTTCACCGACTTGCGCCCCAATCTAAATCTGCCACGTATTAATAAAAAACTAACAGGAGCCGGGGGTTACCTATCCTGACGCGCTGGAGCCCTTGCTAGAATACCTTTCAAAAAAAAGGTGGGGTAAATTAACGACATCAAGTGCGGCCGGCGGGATTCGAACCCGCGCAGCAGGCTTTTCCCGAGCTCGCATGGGAAGCCTGAGTCCTAACCAGGCTGGACCACGGCCGCACAATCATAGTTTGGCACAAAATCTTAAAGCATTACTCAGAGTCGCTCTCGCGCTACTTCGGTGAGCTCGGTCTTCGTCAGCAGCCCCACCAGCTCTCCCTCTAGGTTCAGCACGGGGAGGCTGGAGAATCGCCGCTCGAGCATCAGGCGGGCAACTTTCGAGAGTTTTTCGTCCGTTCGCGTCGTCGTGGCTGGCTGGGTCATGATATCTTCGACGAGCAGGTTTCGGATGCGCTTGCTCTTGTATCGATCGGGAACGACCTTCTGAAAGGCGGCCAGCTTCATCGCCACGTCTCGCACAGTCACGATACCGACGAGTTCGCCCCCTTCAACCACGGGAAGCCCGATCAGATTCTCGTCGAGCAGCAGTCTTCGCGCATGGATGACCCGATCGCCGGGCGTGATGGTCCTCGGGCTAGCCTGCATCACCTGCCCCACGTAGACCTCCTCATATCCAGAGCACACCTTCGCGAAGTCGAGCTTGGTCACGATCCCCACAATGTGTTCGCCTTCGACCACCGGTAGCCCGCTCACGTCGTGGTCGAGCATGATTTCAGCGGCCCGCTTCGCCATGAGGTCGGGGGCCACGGTGATCGGGTTCGTGCTCATCACGTTCGAGACGTGCATCCGCCCAGGGGGTAGGCGGTAGGCAGTGCTCGACCCAAGTTCGCGTGCTATATCCTTCTCGGTGACCACACCCACGATTTTGCCCTCCTGACGTGCCACGAGGCGAGAAATCTCGTTCCGTCGCATGAGGTCAATCGCGTTCGCTAGGGGCTGGTCTTTGTCCAGCGTCACGACGGGCGAGCTCATGATCTGGTTCACACGCATTCAGACACCTAACTTGGCGATACCCTTCGTGAGATCGGTCTTCGTCAGGATACCGACCAACTTTTCATCCTCAACCACGGGAAGCCCGCTTATCCCGTGCTCGAGCATCAGGCTAGCCGCGCGTGCAGCGTCCTCCTCGCTCCCGATGGTCAGCAGCCCGGGACTCATTACGTCCTCGGCGGTCAGCAGGGCGACGTACTTCACGTAGCGATAGCGGGGTCGGTCGGCTCGTTCAGCTTTTCGGGTGTATCGAACCCTTCGCCGCCCGATCCCCTCTGCTGGCTTCTCCAGTTGAGCCAAGGCGACATCGCTCTCGGTCACGA
>JAUWYN010000018.1 GCA_030615805.1 Hadesarchaea archaeon
ACGGCAAGAGGTTCCCGGAGGAATGTCCTCGAGGAGAGTGGAAACGACTTTTTGAGGAATGGAAAAAGATTCGAAAGAGGTAAGCATATTGGGATACATGAAAGGTGGTATGCATGGAAGAGGTGCTAGGAAGCATCCCAAAGAGGCTAAGGACAGACCGCTCTCTAAGAAAGAAAAGAAAGAGAGAAAAAGAAAGAAGTGGAAATATCTGTAGACGTAGAAATTTGAGGAGAAAAAAAAAGGATTGATTGTGCTAATGGTCGAAATGCCATTAGTGATTGCGGGAGAAATAATCAAAGTAGCTGGGAGAATGGTTGGGATAAAGATAGATGGAAAAGAAAAGGAAAAAGAAAAACAAAAATAAATTGCCGAAAATGACGATTAATAATTTTTCCATAAGTAGCGCCATCACCAACTACTTCAATCATACTGCCGCGCTGCGATGACCGCTTGTCCTATGGAGATGCCGCCATCGCCAGGGGGTAAAAGCTCGTGTTGGACGAATCTCAAACCAGCTTCCTCAATCTTCTTACGCACCGCCGAGGTGATCGCCCAGTTATAGAACACTCCGCCCGAGCCCCCCACGATGTCCATCCCCCTCGAGGAAGCCGTATCGATGGCGATCGACGCCAACCCCCGAGCGATAGCTCTTTGGGCCGCAGCAGCGATGTGCCTGCGAGGAACTCGTGCTCGGAGGGCGCTGAGGACATCTGCAAGCAACCGGGAGGTGTTGACGACTCTCACCCCGCCAACCTTTTCGATTAGGGGCTCTAGCTTCACCTCCCCCGCGTCCCCCTTGCCCGCAGCCGCCTCGAGCTTGATTGCCAGCTCGCCCTCGTAGGTTCGCTTGTCGCAGACCCCGAGCAGGCAGGCGACGGCATCGAGCACCTTGCCGCAGCTGCTCGTTCGAAACACATTCAAATCGCGCTCGAGTTGGCGGAGGACGATGCTCATCTCTCGCTTCCCGCGTTTGAAGCCGCTCGCGCAGAACTCGTCCAAAACCCGCTCAAGCTCCTCACGCCCGAGGTGCTGCCAGAGGATGCCTGCGACCATGCGCGCTGGAAATCTCGTCGCGAGGTCACCCCCGGGCATGCGCTGGCTCATCAGCCCACCCACGCGTTCGAACGAGCTCAGACCCGCTACCATAACCTCGCCACCCCAAATCGTCCCGTCGCTTCCGTAGCCCACGCCGTCCGCGGCTATCCCGACTAGCTTTTCGAGCCCGTGCTCGGCCATGAGAGAGCATAGGTGAGCGTGATGGTGCTGCGCCGCGAAAGTTTTCGCCCCGAGTTCCTTCGCCATGCGGGGCGCGACCCTCGTGGTAGCGTAGTGGGGGTGCAAATCGTGGGCAACCACGTCCACGCCTTTTAGGTTCAGTAGGCGCATCAAGCGCTCGGTCGCTGCCTGAGCGTACTCGAGCGTTTCGACTTTGGTGGTGTCGCCGATGTACTGGCTGAGGAAACATCGATCGCCAACCAAGATCGCCACACTCACGTTTAGTTCGGCCCCGACCGCGAGCACGCTTCGCTCGCTCCTGAACGAGAGCTTTATCGGCTCTGGGACGTAGCCCCGGGAGCGTCGGAGGAAAGCCGGCTTCCCGTCGATGAGCTTCACCACCGAATCGTCGCACCGATTCACTATCACCCGATTGTGAAGGAGGAGATAATCGACCGCCCCCCGCAGCTTCGCAATCGCCTCGGCGTTGTCCACGAGCATTGGCAGGCCGGGGACGTTTGCGCTCGTCATGACGTAGGCCGGGTCCGAGCCGTGTCGCAGGATGAGGTGGTGGATTCCCGAATATGGTAGCATTACCCCGACTGAGTCTAACCCGGGAGCGACGAGGTCGGAGAGCATGTGGTTAGGTGATCGCTTGAGCACCAGGATTGGCCTTCGATAGGAAGCCAGCAATTTCGATTCTGCATCGCTGACCTCGGAGAAGGTTCGGACCGCTTCAAGATCCTTCGACATGACCGCGAAAGGCTGCTGGGGACGATTTGAAGCCCTGCGTAGGCGCGCGAGCACTTCATCGTCGGTAGTCTTCGAGGCGATGTGGATCCCTCCTATCCCCTTTATCGCCACGATACTTCCCTCGTCCAACAGGCGTGCCGTTTCGCGGAAGGGGTCGGCTACATCGATGCGGCTCCCATCCCCATTGTGGAGCTCCATTCGGGGACCACATCGCGGACAGCATGTCGGCTCTGCGTGGTATCGTCGGTCCAGGGGGTCTTGATACTCGTGGAGGCAATCGGTGCAGAGCGGGAATGCCTTCATCGAAGTTCGGGGACGGTCGTAGGGGAGTTCCTCGATGATGGTGAAGCGGGGGCCGCAGTTGACGCAGGTGATGAAGGGATAATTGTAGCGCCGATTGCTTGGGTCGAGCATCTCGCGTAGGCAATCTTCACAGAGCGCCAAGTCGGGTGGCACCACTGAGGGGAGCCCCAAGCCGGTCGTTTCACTCGCCACCACCCGAAAAATCGTGAACTCGTTGGTTGCGTCCTTCCATGTGGTTTTTACCTCGTCGATTCGCGCGAGCGGGGGCTGCCCGGGACGCAGCGAGTTGATGAACTTTTCAATCCTTTTTTTGTCCCCCTCCACAATTATCTGCACTCCCGCGTCGCCCATGTTCCGGACGAAACCGGATAGCCCACGTTTGCTGGCAAGTCTGTAAATGAACGGCCTGAAGCCCACTCCCTGTACAATTCCGGTGACTGCGATCTCAGCTCGGGTGTACAAGTTCCCATCCCAGTTTTTAAGAAACATCAGGTTGTTTTTAAAACTCTACCTACCCGATGCCAAAGCGTTTGCACTGCTCGTCGACCGCCCGCTGAATCTCCGAGATATCCTCATCGGTGAGGTGCCTGAACCGCCCCTGAAGCTTTAGGTACTCCACCACGGGCCTTCGCTTGGGTGGTTTGAATGTGACGTTGAGCTTGCCTTGCTCTATCTCGTATAGCACCCATGAGCCCGTGAGCACGGCCAAGCGTGCGACCTCGATCGTCTTGCTTTCATCTATCCGCCATCCCGGAGTGCATGGGGTGTGGACGTGAATGTAGGTAGGGCCCTCGATAGCCGCTGCCTTCTTCACCTTCTTGATGAAATCGAGCGGGTAGGCAACTGAAGCTGTTGCAATGTAGGGAGCCCCATGAGCTGCGACGATCGCGGGCAGGTCCTTTTTTGGACGGTCTTCACCCCGCTTGACCTTGCCGATGGGGGTGGTCGTGGTCCATGCCTTATAAGGCGTCGCACCGCTTCGTTGGATCCCCGTGTTCATGTAAGCCTCGTTATCATAGCAGATGTACAGAAAGTTGTGACCGCGCTCGATGGCCCCGGAAAGCGCTTGTAGGCCTATATCTGCGGTACCCCCATCGCCCGCAATCGCAACGGATTTCACGTGCTTTTTCCCGAGAACTTTAAGGGCAGCTTCAATGCCCGACGCCACGGCCGCGGTGTTCTCAAACGCAACATGGATCCACGGTACCCGCCAAGCAGTTTCTGGATAAGGCGTCGTCACCACCTCCATACACCCCGTCGCCATGCTGACGATGACATCCTTGCCGAGTGCTTTGAGCGCATATCTCATCGCCAAGATGCAGCCACACCCAGCACAGGCCCGGTGCCCCGGCGCGACGAGTTCCTCCTCGATTGGCTCAACTTTCATACCTTCAACCCCACTACTTTCTCGCGCAGCCCTAGCCACCGCACGGCACGCCTCACCTTACCCGTCTCCGCTGCCTTTGCGGCTGCACGGACCGCCTCCTTAATCTGGAGCGGTGACACGTCCCGCCCCGCCAGACCGCATATAAAATTGAGCATGAGCGGCGCAGGCTTCACATTTATGAAAGAGGCCGCGGCGTCCAAGAAGAGCCCGCCCGCGGAGCCGAGAGAGATGTCCTTTTCGAGCACCGCGACCGCCTTCGCTTGCCCGAGGGCCCCGATGAGCTCCTTGACCGGGAACGGCCTGAATGATCGTACCTTGACCAAACCGACCTTTTCGCCCCGCTTTCGATAGGTGTCGACGACTTCCTTCGCACTGCTGCTCAGCGAGCCCATGGTGAGTAAAATCACATCCGCGTCATCGCTGCGATAACGCTCAATCAACCCGTAGTATCTTCCAAAGCGTTTTTTGAATTCTTTATCGACCTCGACGAGCTTCTCCTTCGAGGCGTGCATCGCCTCCTGCAGCATGTACCTGAACTCCTCGTAATACTCGGGCACCCCTAGAGGTCCCATCGTGACTGGCTTTTCGGGATCAAGTGGGTTGGGGAATTTGTAAACGGGTAAAAATTTATCCACCTCCGCTTGTTCAGGTATCTCGATCGGCTCGGCTGTATGCGAGAGGATATAGCCGTCAAAGCATACCATCACGGGCAGAAGGAGCTCCTCGGCGACGCGGAACGCCTGAAGCGTAGTGTCCAAGATTTCTTGGTTGTTCTCGCAGTAGAGCTGTACCCAGCCGGAGTCCCGGACCGCCATCGAGTCCTGCTGATCGCACCAGATGCTAAGTGGTGCGGAAAGCGAGCGATTCACGTTAGTCATGACGATAGGCAGCCTGAGTCCTGAGGCGACGAAAAGAATCTCGCTCATCAACATCAGGCCCTGCGAGGAGGTCGCTGTAAATGTTCGCACGTCCGTGGCCGCAGCACCTATGCAGGCGCTGAGGGCGCTGTGCTCGGATTCAACCTTGATGTACTCGGCGTCGAGCTCGCCGTTTGCTATGAACTCGGCCAGCTTCTCCACGATGGTCGTCTGGGGGGTTATTGGATAGGCAGAGACCACCTTAACGCGAGCAAGCTTTGCGGCGGTAGCGGCCGCCTCGTTGCCGTCCAAGACCTGCTTCATTCGCGCTCCTCCGCCACCATGCTTATTGCCTTAAAGGGGCACTCGTTGGCACAGATCCCGCAGCCCTTGCAGTAGCGGTAGTCAATCTCCGGTGGCTTGCCCTTGCCCACCGCTGCATCGGGACAGTAAAGCCAGCATAAACCGCAGCCGGTGCACTTGTTGGCATCGATCACCGGCCTAAAGGTGCGCCAGCTGCCTGTTTCATACCGCACCGAACTGCCCGGCTCTGTTATTATGGCACCCGGCTTCAAACTCACTTTATCACCGTTCGATTGTGCGCCGCCTTTGCAGCAGCCACGTTTTTCTCCGCGAGCTTGCCCTTGAAGCGCTTCTCGATGACTTTGACCACGGAGTCAAGGGAGACAACTTCCGTCGCCTTCGCGAGCGCCCCGAGCATGGCGGTGTTTGTTATCGGCACGCCTAGCGTCTCGACTGCAATCGCGGTTGCGTCAGCGAGCGCCACCTTTGCATTTTTGAGCTCTTCGGGAATTTTTTTAGCGTTAATCACGGCGAGTCCCCCGCGTTTTAAGCCGGCGACCACGTTGACCGTCTCAAGCACCGTGGGGTCGAGCACGACCACGTGATTCGGCTCGTAGACCTGCGTGCGAACCCTAATCGACTTGTCGTCGATGCGGGCGAAAGCGACGACAGGGGCGCCTCGTCTCTCCGCACCGAAAAATGGAAAAGCTTGACAGTGTTTCCCCTCAAGGAATGCGGCCTCGGCGAGCAATCGCGCCGCGGTGACGACGCCCTGTCCCCCTCGACCGTGAAACCTTATCTCGATCATTCAAATTCCTTCATAAGCTCATTCTTCTAACTCATAAATTCAAGGGCTTTATGCTCGATTCAAGCTGTTGATATTAAGCTGGAATGACATTAGTAGTACGGCGGCGAAGATGTACGTGGTAAAAGCGTCGGGCGAAAGGGAAGAGTTCAACGCCGAGAAGATTCGAAACACCTGCTTGAGGGCTGGAGCGTCGAGGAAGCTCGCGGATGAAATCGTTGAAGAGGTTGAAAAGAGGGCCCACGATGGAATAACCACCAAGAAAATATTAAACCTCACCCTCCGGCTGCTCAGAAAGGAACCGCGCGCTGCGACCAAGTACGATTTAAAACGAGCGATCATGTCGCTCGGCCCAGCTGGTTTCCCCTTTGAGGAGTTTATGGCGGGGGCGCTTCGAAATTACGGTTACAAAACCACGGTCGGTAAGATCTTAAAGGGAAAATGCATCTCCCATGAGGTTGACATTGTTGCGGAGAAGGGAAACAAACGCTATCTGATAGAATGCAAGTACCATAACGCCCCCGGGATACACACGGACCTAAAGGTCGTTATGTACAGCTACGCCAGGTTCCTAGACCTAGATGAAAATTTTGACCATGCTTGGCTGATCTGCAATACCAAATGTTCGAGGAACGCGAGGAAATACGCAAAGTGCGTGGGCTTAAAGATAACTAGCTGGAGATATCCTGGGAAGGAAAGCCTTGAAAAGATGATAGAGAGAAAAAAATTGTACCCTGTGACGATTTTGAGATCGGTCACCGGATTTACTAAGGATAGACTATTTCAAGCAAAAATAATGCTGGCGAAAGATTTGCTCGACTATAGATTAGAGGATCTAAAGAGGGTAACTGGCTTGCCCGAGAACATGCTGAATAAAATACGGAAAGAAGTCAGATGGGTAATTTGACAAATCCCCCCTGGACTGACTCAGAATTAGTAGTCTAGCCCACGCCCTTACCTTTTTACCCCGAGGTCTACTTTACTTCGCATTCCTATGAGAGCTAGTAGTTCTCGCAGAGGAGTTCATAGTAACTCTGCGGATACCCGCACGCGGGACATTTCTCTGGTGCAGAAGTTCCTTCATGAACATACCCGCAATTTCGGCACTTCCATTTCACTAGACGATCTTTCTTGAAGACCTTCCTTTCCTCAACATTTTTCAACAACGCCAGATATCGTTTCTCGTGCTGCTCTTCGACCTCACCGATCTCCTTGAAGACATCCGCTATCTCGGTGAATCCCTCCTCGCGAGCCACTTTCTCGAACCCCGGATACATCTCCGTCCGCTCGTAGTGTTCCCCCGCTGCAGCTGCCTTGAGGTTGGCCTTGGTGTCGCCGATAACCCCCGCCGGATACGCCGCTCGGATCTCCACCTCGCCACCGTTCAGGAACTCGAATTCCCTCTGAGCGTGCGCCCGTTCGTTCCACGCCGTCTCCTCGAATATTGCCGCGATCTGCTCATACCCCTCCTTCCTCGCTACCTCTACGAAGTAGGTATAGCGGTTCCGGGCCTGCGACTCCCCCGCAAATGCCGTGAGCAAGTTCTTCTCGGTTTTGCTCCCTTTCAGTCCCCGTTTAGCTGCCATTTTTTCACCTCCTCAACCCCATTTCCCTTTGTTCACATGGGTTTGTATTTCAGCCTTCGACCTCTGCCGCAACATCCACGCCACTTCTTTAGCCTGCGTGAAAATTTCAACGCACCTGGGGTCTAGATTGTCTTCAACGCCTCTTGTCGCTGCCTCTCCCACCTCGCCTAGCAGCGCTGAGAGCTTAATGTGCAATGAATTTGAAAGCCTTGATCTCTCAATCAACTTTTCTTTGTCCTCAGGCAGCTTCTCAAATTTCTCCTTGGGTGCCCCACAATTTGGACATTTTTCAGGTGGTTCAGTCCCATCGTGGATGTAGCCGCAGACCGTACATCTCCACTTTTCCACAAGTTTCACCTTCCCCCATTTTTTGTTAGATTTCCTTATTGTATGAGCTACAAAAGCCTTTTTTCTCCTTTTATCGTCTGAATTTTCGTGATGTCTTGGGTAACTTCAAGACAACCCAAGTAGTTTCCGTTCCGGTCCCTCACCGCGAAATACCTTATGTAAATTTTTCTATTGTCTAAATCTATCCAGAATTCAGCGGAATCTCTCCGGTTATTTTTAAAATCGTCCAGTATTTGGTTCACCTTGTGTAGGCTCTTCTTGGGGTGGCAGTCTTGGACCCTCCTGCCGAGAACCGCAGAAGAGCGTGGGAATATTCTGTCGCCGTTTTTGTTAAAATATCGTACCGTATCGTCTTTGTCCACAAAAGTTATCTCCACAGGCAATGTGTTCAGCACGACACCTAAAATTTCTTTGTTGAGCTCTCCAGTCATCAATTCACCTCTTCTTAGGTTGCCCTCTCTTCGTTTTCTTAATAGCGTTCAGGGCGGGTAGGAGATCATCGAAGTTCTCGACTATTTTTCTCACCCCTTGGGCGAGCATGTTGTTGACCTCCTCCTCCCGGGCGAACACCCGCATGTCGGTCTTCAGCCCGATCACTGGCTTCCCTTGGGCGCACGCGTACCCTACTTCGAAAGCCGTGCCTGAGTCAACATCTGAACCATCTAAAATTGCGACCACGACATCTGCTTTTTCGAGCCCTTGTAAATCAGCTTCGTAGATTATTTTGTATGCTCTGCGTCCTCGCTTGCGAATCCGCTTCCAGAGATCGCCCACCTCGCGCTGGGGCAGGAAGGTCTCGAACCCATGTTTGTCAAGGTATTTGTCCACCTCCAGGTTGAACTCCCGCTCGGCCTGCGAGAAGAGCGGCCCCGCGATGAACACCTTCATCCACCCACCAGCTACCTTCTTAAACTTGGAGAGCTAAAAATTATAGTGCCGGCGAGTCAGTGGACGACTTCCGGGCGAAAGCCTGAGGAAACTCCGTCCATCTAGCAGGTCCGTGGGCTCGTAAGAGTACGGTTGAGAGACCGGACGATGGCACAGAAACGACACCCCCCGGCTCGCGCGAGGATGCGGCGACGCTGAGGTCGTGCCGACGGGGATGAAACGGCCAATCCGCGGGATGCAAGGGCAAGCAACCGCCGAGGAATGCCTGCTGAAGGCGGGTGGTAGCCCGCTCAGCTCAATGTCGTCTGAAAACAGAAGACGGGTTACGACTGACTCGGCGGCGCAAGGTGGTTTGAATGGGAAAGAAATGGGGTCGCTACAAGGCGGGCGGGCGAAGTCAGCCAGTTTCCTGCGTCTATTGCGGGCGATTGGTGCCTAGGATAAAAGCCGTGTCGGTGAGGAAGGGTTTCAGGGTCGACCCTAGAATTCCCGGTATCGATCGGAGGCGCGTTTTTATGCCTAGCTTCAAGGGTTATGCGTGCATCTCCTGCGCTAAGCACCGCGGGCTGATTTAATCGCCTTCACCATTTCGCGAATTTTTGCTACCCTGTCTTTTGCTTGCTCGACGAGGGTACCGGTTACAATTATCTCGGCTCCGGCCCTCACGCGCTCCTTTGCGACCTTTGGGGTCCTTATCCCGCCCCCCACGATGAGTGTCGTCTGCGTCGCCTTCCGCACTGCCTTTACCATCCCCACTGGCACCGGCTGTTGAGCCCCGGAGCCCGCCTCGAGGTAGACGAACCGCATGCCCATATATTGCGCCGCGAGCGCGTATGCCACGGCCAGCTCAGGTTTGGTGCGAGGAATTAGGTCTGCCTTCCCGACCCGCCCGGCTGCCCCGCCGGGTTCGATCAATAGATATGCCATGGGTAGGGTTTCGAGCCCGAATCTTTTAACGAGCGGTGCACCGCGGCGCTGGGCGCCAGTGATAAAATAGAGGTCACGGGAGTTGAGCATGCTCATGAAGAAAATCGCGTCGGCATGCCTGCTAACGCCCGCTTCGCTCGCCGGAAACAAGATCACCGGCAGATCGATGGCCTTTTTTATCTCGAGTATCGTATCGTCGAGGAGCTCACCTGCCGCGCGGGTTGAGCCCCCAACCATGATGCCGTCGCTACCAGCGGCTGCCGCACCCGAAACGATTTCACTAGCGATTTTTGGTGATTGTTTCGCTGGGTCCACAAGCGTTAGATGAACAGCGCCATTTCGAGCGATTGCATCAAGCAAGCGCTTTTCGACCTTACCCACGTGGCTCCCTCGACTTCGGCCTCAGCCCACCGTATCCGCATTTTCTACACTTGGTCGCCTTCCAAGGGTTGCGGGCGTTACACCGCATGCATATCTTCACGTTGAAAAGGCGCCGCTCGCTCACCTCGAACTTCACCACGTCATCGCTTCCTTCCCCTGACATCCTTGAAGACCGCGGGTAGCTTCTCGATCAGGTCTGATGCCAAGAGCTCGTAACTCCTTTCTTTGTAACACAGATCGCCCGCACGCCCACAGGCCCAAGCTCCCGCGACTGCCGCCTTAAAGGGTTCCACCCCTTGGGCTAGAAGTGCGCCGACGACCCCCGCGAGCACGTCACCCGTGCCCCCGACGGTCATCCCGGAGTTGCCCGTGTAGTTGAGCTTCACCTCCTCAGCGGGCGAGGCGATGATGTCGACCCACGCCTTCAGCAACACCGTACAGTCGAGTTCTTTTGCGGCGGCCTTGACCTGCTGGGCCCGTCCCTTGATGTCGGTCGGCAAGTCCACACCCGTCAGCAGCTCGAACTCACGCGTGTGGGGCGTCAGGACCCATGGCATGGCCTGAGGCAAGCCCCGCTCGGACGCTAGCGCCTTCAGCCCGTCCGCGTCGAACAGCGCGGGTAAGTTCGAGTGCTCCTCCTTGAGCATGTGCGCGAGATCTAGGACGGCGTCGCGCGTCTTCGCGAGTGTGCCTAGCCCAGAACCCACGACCACGGCCGTCGCGCTCTTGAACTCGTTTCTCAATTCTGAAAGCGCAGCAGGCTCGAGGTCGCGACAGGGGAGTTTGACGGTGATGAGATCAGGTGAGAATGAGTTAATCGTCCAAGCTGCCTTCTCGGGCGCGGCCACGATAGATAAATCTACGCCCGAGCGCAGCGCAGCTAGGCCCACGAGAGCTGGAGCTCCAACGTAGCGCGAGCCCCCGCCGATGATGAGCAACCTGCCGTAGTCGCCTTTGTGCGCTTCCCGCCTCCGTTTCGGTAAAACGGTCGACACATCTCTTTTTTCAATACGCATTTTGGGGGTTACCACGGGTGCACCTCTGAAGGAAAGGGCTCTGCTGGATATAAAAACTTAGTTTGCCGTGCCGCGCTGCCGCAATTATTTAAGTAGATACCATTTGAGTAAAGCTGTGAGGTGGTGCTCTGTCGAAACCTACGTGGGTCAAAAGCGGTCCACGCATCGTAAAACCAATTCCCGGCCCGCGAGCGAAGAAGATAGTCGCACGTGACGAGCAGGTGATGTCCCCCTCCTACACCCGAACCGAGCCGATCGTGGCAAAGGAGGGCTGGGGTTGCTACGTGCGAGACGTGGACGGAAACGTCTTGCTCGACCTCACCTCAGGTATGTTCGTCCTCAACTACGGTTACTCCCACCCCCGGCTCATCAGCGCCGTCGAGCGGCAGGCCACAAAGCTCACGCACTTCGCCGGAACCGATTTATATTACGAAGCGCAGGTCGATCTCGCGGAGCAACTCGTCGCAATCACCCCGGGAAAGTTCGCAAAACGCGTTTACTTCGGGAACTCGGGTGCCGAGTCGGTTGAGGCTGCATTCAAGTGCGCTCGCTGGCACACCCGGAGGCCGCGCATGATCGCGTATACCGGCGCATTCCACGGCCGAACCTTCGGAGCGATGAGCCTATCCTCGATGAACGCCCTGCACCATCGCTACTTCGCCCCCCTCGTGCCAGGGGTAAGTTTCATGCCCTTCCCATACTGCTACCGCTGCCCCTTCGGTCAAAGTTACCCTGGGTGCGACTTCCTGTGCTTCGAGTTCATCCGCGAATACCTTCGAAAGGTGATACCGCCCGAGGAGGTCGCCGCGGTCATCACCGAGCCGATCCAAGGGGGGTCGGGGTACATCATCCCCCCACCCGAGTATTACCCAATGCTTAAGGAACTCTGTGATGAACACGACTGGCTCTTCATAGCCGATGAGATTCAAACCGGTCTCGGGCGCACAGGAAAGATGTTCGCGATGGAGCACTGGAAGGTGGTACCGGACATCGTCTGCGTCGCGAAAGCCTTGGCTGGCGGGATGGCCCCGATAGGAGCGACCATAGCCAGCGCGAAGGTCATGGACTGGGAGCCGGGGGCGCACGCCTCAACCTTTGGGGGGAACCTGATCGCCTGTGCAGCGGCTCTCGAGGGATTAAACATTTTGGAAAAACAAAAGCTCGTTCATCGAGCTGCTGAGCTGGGGGAGCTGGCGCTCAAGCGATTGCAGGAGCTCGCCGAGGGGTCCCGCTTGATCGGTGAGGTCAGGGGCAAGGGGCTGCTGCTGGCGGTAGAAATGGTCAAGGATGGCCGAACGAAAGGGCGGGCGATCAAGGAGCGCAACGCGGTAGCGCGGGAGGCTCTGAATCGGGGGCTCATCGTCTTCAGGGGAGGGCGCTCGGTAATCCGCATAGCTCCACCACTCACCATAAACCGACGAGAACTCGAGCTCGGCCTAGATATCTTCAGGGAAGCCCTTCGCGAGGTCGAGCGTAAATGCTGATGCTGAAACAGCACTTCGGCACCAACACCCGAGGGCATCTCGTGATTGGTGGTGCGGACGCGGTCGAGCTTGCTGAGCGATTTGGGACGCCTTTATACGTGGTCGATGAGCAGCGCGTGCGCGAGAACTACCGACGCTTCTACCGTGCCTTCGCCGAGCGATGGCCGAGCGTGCTTGTCTGCTACGCCCTCAAGGCGAACTTCAACTTGGCGATATGTAAGATTTTACAGGGGGAGGGTGCCGGAGCCGATGTCAGCTCAGGAAACGAACTCAGAAATGCCCTTGGAGTGGGGATCCCAGGAAACCGTGTGGTCTTCAACGGCAACTACAAGACGCTCTCGGAGCTCGAGCTGGCCATAATCAACGATGTCATGATAAACGTCGACAGCCTCCAAGAACTCGATGCCATCGAGGGATTGACCTCCCGCCTGGGCAAGCGAGCGCGGATTGGGCTTAGGGTGAATCCCAACGTGAAGACACCAACCCATCCCTACATAGCCACTGGGCTGCGGGAGAGCAAGTTCGGTTTCGACGTCGCGAGTGGGCAGGCGTTCGAAGCCTACAAGTCGGCCTCGCGAATGCGGAACGTCGAGGTCGTCGGCATCCACTCCCACATAGGGTCTCAGATCCTCGATGCGGGGCCCTTCGAGGAGGAGGCTGAGAAGCTCATGGCACTCGTCGCGGAGGTCAAAGAGCGGCTGAACATCCACCTCCAATCTGTTGATCTGGGGGGTGGCATCGGCATACCCTACAAGCCAGACGATCCCGAACTTCAACCCGAAGAGGTCGCGGAACATATCATATCGGTGGTCAAGCGGGTGGTCGAGGAAAAGAATCTCGCTAGGCTCACGCTTGTCCTCGAGCCGGGGCGGTACATCATCGCTGACGCCAGTGTGCTGTTGGCCCGCGTAGGGTACACCAAGGAGCGCCCCGGCATGCCGACTTGGGTGGCAGTTGATGCGGGAATGAACGCGCTGATCAGACCGGCCCTCTACGGCGCGTACCACCACATCGAGCTCGCGAACAAGATCCGAGAAAAAAATGAGCAACTTGTCAACATCGCTGGGCCCCTCTGTGAGTCCGGCGATTTCTTGGGCAAGGAGCGCAGGCTACCCGCCGCTGAACCCGGAGACCTCGCCGCAATCTTCGATGTTGGGGCTTACGGCTTGGCTATGTCGAGCCAACATACCGCGCAGCCCCGCCCCGCGATGGTCTTGGTAAATCGTGGCAAGGCCGAGATTATCCGAAAGCGGGAAAGCTATGAAGACCTAACGCACCTCGACCAAATTCCTGGGTGGCTGAAGTGAAGCGAATTGTCGTGAAATTTGGCGGGATGAGCGTAGCCGATGGCGAGCGTGTACGCTTGGGGGTGGAGGCCGTTCATCGGGAGTACCGAAAGGGCACCCAAGTTGCGGTGGTAGTGTCGGCGATGGGGCACGCCACCGACGAGTTGATCGAAGCGGCGAAAGCGAGCACGGGGGGGCAAGATAAGCGCACGAGAGCTTGACGAAATCATGGCGATGGGCGAGCGAACTAGCGCCCGGGTCTTCGCCTCCGCGCTGCGCAATCTCGGGGCGCAAGCGAAACACATCGACCCGGGAGAGAAGGAGTGGCCCGTGGTGACCGACAGCAACTTCGGCATGGCGAACATCGACTTGGCTGAAACGAGGCGGCGAACCCAACGATACATTCTCCCCCTCCTCAGAAAACGTGTGATTCCCGTGATATGCGGCTTCCTAGGCAAGAATCGACGGGGAAACATAACGACGGTCGGGCGAGGGGGGAGCGATATAACGGGGTTCCTAATGGGGAAGTGTCTGGACGCCGATGAGGTGATCGTCGTCACCGATGCCGAGGGGGTGATGAGCGCAGACCCCGATAAAATCAAGGAAGCTCGCCTCATCGAACGCATCTCGGTCGAGGAGATGCGGGACCTAGCACGCTTCGGGGCGCAGGTGATGCACCCACGGGCGATGAATTATAAGGACCCTAACACGAGCGCCAAAGTTATACACTTCCGCTACGGCAATTTATCTGTCCGTGGTACAACTATCTTGGGCTCAAAGGAGGTTGAATTCGTGGGTGTTCGGGCGTATGAAAAACCGCTTGCGATGCTGACGATCATCGGCAGAGAAATGCAAACCACGCCGGGAATCCTCGTGAAAGCAGCGACGCCGTTGGGCAAGGCAGGGGTAAACATTTTCGGTGTCTCGATCGGTCCTAGGTCGTTCTCGGTCTACGTCGCGGAGGAGGACTCCCACCGGGCACTCAAGCTGCTGCACAGCACCATAACCAAGCACAAACTCATAAAATCGGTGACAAGCGAGGGTAACATAGCATTGCTCATCGCGGAGAGCGAGCGCTTCATCTATACCCCAGGTGCTATAGCCCGGCTTTCGAAGCCCCTCGCGCGAGCGCGAATCAATATCATCGAGATTCTATCGAGCCGAGCATCGATCAGTTTCTTCGTCAACTGGAACAATCGAAAGGAAGCCTTGAAGTTGCTCAGGCAGGCCGTGAAGGAGGTAGGGTGAATGTTCGAGGGCGCCCTGACGGCTATGGTGACGCCCTTTGATAGAGAGGGGAAAGTCGATGAGGAGGGGCTGCGTGAGAACGTCCGATTTCAGATAAAGAGCGGCATCCACGGTTTGGTTCCGGTTGGGACGACAGGCGAATGCGCGACGCTTTCCTACGAAGAGCACAACCGTGTTGTTGAAGTCGTAGTCGACGCGGCAAAAGGGAAGGTACCAGTACTCGCGGGGACAGGGAGCAACAGCACTTGGGAGGCGATTATGCTCACGAAGCATGCGAAGGAGGTCGGGGCAGACGGAGCACTGCTCGTGGTACCCTATTACAACAAGCCAACCCAAGCAGGCCTCTACCAGCACTACAAGCGCATCGCTGAAGAGATCAACCTGCCCCAAGTGATTTACAACATACCCTCGCGCACAAGCCTCAACATGCTGCCCGAGACCATGGCGAAATTGGCCAAGGTCAAAAACATCGTGGGGGTAAAAGAGGCGAGCGGAGATTTGAAGCAGGTCGCGCGGATAATCGAGCTCGCGGGCAGAGAATTTTCGGTGATCTCCGGCGACGATTCGCTGACGCTCGAGATCATGAGGCTCGGCGGTGTGGGCGTCATCTCGGTCACGTCAAACCTCGTACCCGATAAAGTGGTCAAGATAGTAGACTCCTTCCGATCCAGTGATGTAAAGACGGCCAAAAGGATTAGCGATGAACTAGCACCGCTGTTCAAGGCGCTTTTCATCGAGACGAACCCAGGGCCGGTCAAGATGGCGATGAACTGGATGGGGATGGCCGCGGGAGGGCTCAGGCTCCCATTAGTCGAGCTGGAGCCCGAGAACCAAGAGAAATTGCGTGAAGTCCTGGTCGACATGGGGTTGGTGAAGTGATAAAGGTCACAGTATGTGGCGCTTGTGGGCGGATGGGCAGGCTCCTCGTCAGGATGATCTCGGAGCAGTCGGACATGAAGGTAGTTGTCGCTATCGACGCTCCAAAAACTCCTGCAGCCGGACAGGATGTCGGCGAGTTGGCTGGAATCGGCAAGTTGGGTGTAAAAATCATCGGAGCTGAATGCCTAGCTGAAGTCCTTCGCAAAAACAAGCCCGATGTTTTAGTCGACTTCACAAACGCTGAAGCCGCGGTCCAGAACGTGCACATCGCGGGTGAAAGTGGTGTTGCAGTAGTAGTTGGTACGACGGGCTTTAAGCCCGAACAACATGCGGAAATCAGAAAATCCGTTGAAAGGGTGGGCATTGCGGCCGTGGTAGCGCCGAACATGTCAGTGGGAGTTAACGTCTTCTTCAAGCTGGTGGGGGAGGCGGCTAGGCTACTCGGAAGCGGCTACGATGTCGAAATTGTCGATGCACATCACGCTCACAAAGTTGACTCACCGAGCGGCACAGCACTTCGAGCGGCTGAGATTATCGCGAAGGAGTTCGGTTTAGGTAAGGAAAATATAAAGTGTGGAAGACCCGCTGGCAAAAGACCTCGCGCGAAGGGTGAAATTTACATTCATTCAATTAGGGCCAGCGACATCGTGGGCGAGCATACTGTAACATTTGCCGCGCCTGGCGAACGGGTCGAGATTGTGCACCGCGCCCATGGCCGTGAAACCTTTGCCGCGGGAGCGATGAAGGCAATTCGTCACGTCGTTAAAAAAGGTAAGGCCGGCGTCGTGCAGGACATGCAAGATGTGCTTGAGCTAAGATAAACGCTCTAATCCGTTTTTTTAAGGGAAGTTCTGCTTGGCTTATGAAAAGGGCAGGGGCGCCCCAGCCTGCAGAAGCGGCACTTTTCGGGTTTGGGTGGGACCGGGAGTGGTCCAACCATATGCCCGTATTTTCGCCGAGGCAACTCGAGCACCAAAAAGTGTATCGCATTCTTCATTAAAAATGGCCTGAGTCAAGCTATTTTAAAGAGCTTATGGAACATAGCATAGCGAGGTGCCTAAATGGCAAAAATCCCAGTCGCGGTCTTGGGAGCGACGGGCACGGTAGGGCAGCACTTCGTCAAGTTGCTGTTGAACCACCCCTGGTTCGAGCTGGCTGCCCTAACGGCTAGCGAACGCTCCGCCGGCAAGCGCTACGGGGATGCGGCAAAGTGGTACCTCAGCGAGGAGGTCCCCGAGCAGGTTGCAGATGTCGAAGTCAGGCTGA